>JAOUGB010000450.1 GCA_029857875.1 Desulfobacteraceae bacterium
GTCTCTCAAAATTTCTGATTTTCCTACATTAAAGGTCTGGCCTACGCTAACACCCTCTCTTGTACCGCGGTTGATGTAAACCTTACCTTGTTTAGCTAAAATTATGGTCCCTGTCCAGGGGATGCTCTCCAATTTGGATGTCAAAAATCCTACCCCTTCATCAACGGCCATTTCCATAGCCTTTCCGGCATTTGTCTTTTTAAACCCTCCGACATCACCGCTGAATCCTCCCTTGCTGACACCAAACGTGAGCCCTGTCTTTGAGACCTTTCCATAACACTTTTTAGAGGCCATGACCTGGCCGGTACTGGAATCAACAATATACATAACAACATTGATCTCGGCCTCACTTGCACTGCCTCCGATTCTGAACCCTTTGTAACCGATTCCTCCTTTACCGCTTTGTGTTGTATCGGAGAAATGGGTGATGTCTCCCTTAATCAGGAGCTGTGCCGGTGTCATTTGGCCGGTTACAACTTTTTTACCGCCACCGGCGGCTCTTCCGCTCGCAGCAAAGTCTTGCTCCTGCATGGCTTCACGCCTCATATCCTTTTCACCCAGAACAATAAATTTTCCTGTCTGATTCAAGGTGTCGGTAAGAACCGCGCCCCAGGCATCACCAAGGTTCCAGTGTCCACTCCAATTGGATCGATTCTCAAATTTGGCCACACTTATAGAATAACGCAAGCCCCCTTCAGCGGCAATGCATTCTCCAAAAAGTAACATGATCATGGAAAACAGAACCAACACAGACAATATGCCAAGACCTTTTTTCATTTTTGCCCTCCTAATATTTATTCTTTCCCATTAAGAAAAACACTTAACAACGCCGCCACGGGCACTTAGGTTGATTTTAGATATAGACTAAAACATTGTTGCTGTCAACGAGGGTGATTTGGCTATAATCTATAATAATGTTTAATAAGAGAAATTTAACTATCTAACGCCTTACACTCATTTTCTGCCAACTCAACTGCTGCATTCTATAGCAGCAAACCCTGCCTCTCGTAACGTTTGCGTGTTCTGCTCCATTTAAGGACGACAGCCGCGAGCTTCGAATATTTTCGAGAACGGCGAGTGAGAGCAGCCTAGCGGTCCAAATCCCTGTACAGCAGCATGTTATGTGGCTTTGCTTGTAAAAGTAATCATGATTTTAGTGCCCACAATAACAATATTTTTTTAAATTCAATATGTTTGCTGCCGCTGAAATAGTAACACCATAAAAAAGCACTGGCTTATCCTGGTTAAGAAAATTTGTAATTGTCCCATTTACAATGGTTGACCCGGTGGCAAATATTAAATCACACCATTTTATGGCGTCAGCAGTCATCTCCGGCGGTTCAATAACAACACCGAAAACATCTGAACCGATATTATCCTGATCCATATCCACAACCCTGACACTGTACTTTGATGCAAGCATTTCAAGAAATCTCGGCTGATAACCGACAAGAAAAACATTATTCAATGCGCCGATAGCCTCGGACAAATTACTTGCACATTCCTTTGGTTCCTTATCTTTGCAGTGAATCGTTTTATCGCAGAGATTAAGATATCTGAAAACGGCATTCAGACCGGCTATAAAAATGGATCTTTTCTTATTTGAGTTCAGCTTGATTTTTAAAAGGTCATCAACAAGATAATCTGCATTTTCAAACTCGTCCGTAAAAGCCTGCCCTTTCGCTCCCTTAAAAACAGCTTCTACCATGACTTCCTTACCCTTTATTATCGGGTAGTCATCGTGTTCGGGCTTTCCTATTGCCTCTGTAGCGGAAAGCGCTTTGCATCTTACACTTATATTTTGTCCTGAGAGACTGTGTTTTTGTATTTCTTTTCTCAAGGCTTCTCTTAGTTCTTCATATAAATTCATAATGTTTATTTAATCTCCTTCCTGCAATTTTTTAGCTGATCCTGTCAGCTTATGATGTATAGCTATTTCATGAACTATATGGTTACATGCTATACTGAATAGAAATATATCAAATAATTTTTTAAGTATGGGGGCGGGAAGGTGGCTTGATATTATCGCCCCGACTACTGCCCCTGTTAAGGCCGGAATGAATAAACTCTTTACCGGAGTAATATCCAGAGTTTTAAATCTATTGTGAATAATGGTCGCTGAAAGCGTCAGAAAAAACATGGTGGTAAGGGATAACGTTATTGCTGCGTGTATATCAAATCGAAATTTAACAAATTCAGACAAATAACTAAAAATCATCATCCTCATCATAATCGTCTTCATAATCTGGATATTGTTCCGGCGAATCTCCAACTTTTTTTGTAATTTTGGGATATCCCTTTGAGCCGGATGCATCTTCAATTTTTAAAACACTTAATTCATGCCACCAATCATCCCCAAAATCAAAAAGGTAGTAGAATTTACCTTTTTCATCTAAATTTAAATCCCGAATTTTCGTCTTTTCAGCGTTGTATCTTTTCTTGTGTGCAAAACCAATAAGATCTTCCAAGTTCATCGGGTGAGTTATTTCAGGAAAGTCGTAGATTTTTCCCGTACTTTTTATCGCTTTTCCCGTCAGAAAGAACGAATAAAGGTGTGCATCATACCTGTCAAATGCCTCAAAAATGGAATCATGCAAATCAGCCAAGCTCTGATTTTCAAGAATTTCGATATTTCTATAGGTTCGTTTGTTATAAAAAAGAGCTACCTTAATACAATAAACTTTCAATTTGATGTCCTTTCAAATCCGAATTCTAACGCCGCCCAAAATTAAAGGTGGTGTGATGATGACCATTTCCAAACAGCAACTGCAATATATACCCAGGATATTATGAAAGCTATTCCTCCAAAAGGAGTGATCATGCCTAACCATCGAGTATTAGTTGTACTCAATATATAAAGGCTCCCTGAAAATAATATGATGCCGATGAACATCATCCATCCTGCAATCTTAAGATATTTTTCAGGTTTAAAATATATTGTCAGCAACCCGACAATCAACAATCCCAGAGAATGATAAAAATGATATTGAACCGCCGTTTGGAATACGGAAAGCATATCTTCAGAAATTTTAGTTTTCAGAGAATGTGCTCCGAATGCTCCCATGGTTACTGCTGTGGCCGCATTAATGCTGCCTAAAACCAAAAATAGTTTGGACATTTTTATTTTGTTCCTATTTTAAAATATCCCTTATCATACCGG
>JAOUGB010000449.1 GCA_029857875.1 Desulfobacteraceae bacterium
TTTTATCAAGTTCTTGTCGTACGGAGGATCTAAAAAAACAAGATCAAAATTCGGTTTGTTTGATCTTATGCAATTTAAGTTTTGTCTGATATTCCATTTAACAATCCTGGCTTTTTGGTCGAGCTTACATGAATCAATGTTTCGCTTTAAGACAGATAACGCTCCTTTTCTATTATCTACAAATAGGGCTGATTCAGCGCCCCTGCTTAGGGCTTCGATACCTAAAGCGCCTGTCCCTGCAAACAGGTCCAGTAACACCGCATCCAGAACACGATGGGAAAGTATATTAAATATCGATTCTCGCAATCTATCGGCAGTGGGCCGGATCGATTGATCACGGACCGAATACAATTTTTTACCTTTCAAAGCGCCACCGATGATTCTCAAGCCCATAACTTTTTTATTCGTTTATGCTCTTTATTATGGAATAATTATTAATTCAGGATGTTTCATCCAGAACATCGGCAAGATTTAGTTTTTTGAGCTTCTTATACAAATAACTCCGTTGGACCCCGATGGTTTCAGCAGTTTTAGTAACATTGTTGCTGTGTTGAGTCAGTTTTCTTTTGATAAATTCTCTTTCAAACATCTCCCTGGCGTCCTTTATGGAATTGCTCAAGAAAAGCTGGGCTTCAACCGATGCAATATCATCTTTTTCTTTCGGATTATAAGGTGACGGCAAATCATATTCATCAATAACATCTTTATCTATCATGATCGTCAGCCGCTCAACCAGATTTTTCAGTTCCCTGACATTTCCAGGCCATGAATAATTTAATAGAAGATCAAGAACGTTTTGGGTTACGACCTTTTTTTTGCTCCGATTTTGTTTGGCACATTCATCAAAAAATATTTTCATAAGCTGGGGAATGTCTTCGACACGATTTCTTAAAGGTGGAACTTCGATGGGTATGACATTCAACCTGTAGTAAATATCTTCTCTGAAAGTGCCCTTTTCAATCTCTTTTTCAAGGTCCTTATTGCTGGATGCAATGACCCGCACATTGATACTTAATGTTCTGCTTCCACCAACCCTCTGGAATTGCTGTTCCTGTAGAACTCGAAGTATCTTAGACTGAGACTTCAAGCTCATATCGCCGATTTCATCCAGAAAAATGGTGCCCTTATTCGCCAGTTCGAATTTCCCTATTTTTTTCGTGCTTGATTCGGCAAAGGCACCCTTTTCTTGCCCAAACAGTTCGCTTTCAATGAGTTCTTCGGGAATAGAAGCGCAGTGAACGTCTATAAGCGGATAATCCACCCTTGAGCTGAGTTGGTGGATGGTGCGTGCAACCAGTTCTTTCCCTGTGCCATTCTCTCCGGTAATCAGTACCCATGCCTCTGTGGGAGCTGTTACGGCAATCTGTTTTTTCAGTTCTTGAATTGGAGGGCTGTTCCCGGTGATTGAGTGTTTTTCTAAAGTTTTTTTACGCAAATATTTATTTTCTTCTTCAAGTCTCCTGAAATTCAGTGCGTTGTTAATTGCCACAATAACTTTATCAATTGAAAGCGGCTTTTCGATTAAGTCGAATGCACCGAGTTTTGTTGCCTTTACAGCAGTTTCTATAGTCCCGTGTCCGGATATGATGATGACCTGTATGTGGGGATTGTCTTTCTTTATTTCCTTTAGTGTTTCGATACCATCGATGCCCGGCATCCAGATATCAAGCAATACAAGATCAGGTGATTCGGTATCAACGATTTTTAACGCCTCATATCCATTGGCGGCAGTTGTAATCTCAAAACCTTCATCTGAAAGAAGTCCGCTTAAAGACTGAAGTATGGAAGGTTCATCATCTACAATTAAAATGGAAGGGTACATGTTATAAACTCCTTTTTTATCCGAAACGAGTTAGTGTCCATCCATAAATGGTCTTTTTGCCCAATCTCTGCGTTATGCTCAAAAAATAATCCTCAGAATATCAACTATATGCCTGCGGTTATTTTTTTCGCATGCCTTGATCTTGAAAAAAAATCCTCATTTATGGATGGACACGAATTAAACTCAATTCAACATTTTTTTAACGTGTTCTTTGTTTACGCTGGCAGTTCGATAACAAATTTAGCGCCCTTAGGCTTGTTGTCCTGAACGCGTATCATGCCATTATGATCAGCGATAATGGTGCTTACAATAGTAAGCCCTAAACCCATACCGGTCTTTTTTGTCGAAAAATAGGGTTCAAAAAGACGCGTCTTGCCTTCATCGGAAATACCCACCCCATTATCAGCAATCTCAATTCGTACGATCTTAAGAATTGGATCATGGGCCAGAGATATCACAATACTGCCTTCATTCCTTATGGAACCGATGGCATTATCCACAAGATTAATCATCGCCTGCTTTATCTGCTGCCGATCTAAATTAAGAACAGGGATATCATCTGTAGCATAAAACTCAAAATTAATTCGAGGATGTCCTTCCTTATACAGAGCCAGGGTTTCTTCAATTATGGGCGGCAGATCATCGGGTTTCGGATTTGCTGTGGGGAATCTTGCAAAGGAAGAAAACTCGTCCACAAGATTTCGAATCAGCTCCACGTGATCGGTGATGGTTTGGGTACACTCATCAAAAACAGGTTCTTTGATGTGATCCGAATATTTTCGTTTAAGACGCTGAGCCGAAAGCGATATGGGGGTTAACGGGTTTTTGACTTCATGTGCAATTCGCCGGGCAACTTCACGCCATGCAGCCATACGCTGAGCCTTCTCGAGTTCGGTCAGATCATCAAATACCATAACCATGCCCATATGCTGACCGGCATCGTCTTTCAGGGCATTTACATGCATGATAAAACTCATCGGTCTTCCATCTATGGTCAGCTTTAACGGCAATTCTACGGCATCATTCCGTGATGATTTAAGATTCTCCATGACGTCTTCGGCAAGTTCTAAAAGTTGTCCATGGAGAAGTTTTTTATAGCTTTTCTGAAGGATATGTTCTGATTTAAGGCTCAGCATCTTTTCAGCCGATTTGTTCATGGTGGTAATGAATCCACCGGCATCGAGTGTAATGACACCGGCAGAGACATTTTTCAAAACAATTTCCATATATTGTCTTCTTTTTTCTATCTCAACATTCTGTTCTCGAAGCAAGCGAGCAGAAAGCTCGAGTTGATCCCTTCCAATACGCAAATCCTTTGTCATTTTATTGAATGAATCG
>JAOUGB010000451.1 GCA_029857875.1 Desulfobacteraceae bacterium
CTCCGAAAAATTGAGGTGATATCAATTTCTTAAGGTGCTGTACCATGGCGGAGAGGGTGGGATTCGAACCCACGATCCCGTTTTTGACAGGATACCGCTTTTCGAGAGCGGGGCCTTCAGCCGCTCGGCCACCTCTCCAGCACCTTTAAATTTTGAAATACAGCAATATACTTTTTTAATAGAGCATGTCAATAATCTTATTTTATTCCTTGAATAACAGGATTCTTTATAGTATCAATTCCTCTTTGTTTGAAAAGGTAAAAATAATGTATCGAAAAGGAACTGTTAAACATGGCTGAAGTCATCCCTTTCAAAGGAATCCTCTATAATACACGTAAGATCCAAAATTTGGCGGATGTTGTGGCCCCTCCTTTTGACGTTATCTCAGAACAGGAGCAGATTCAATTTCATGAACGACACCCCCAGAATATCATCAGATTGACTTTGGGTAAAATTACCGAAAATGATACACCTTCAGACAATCGCTATACTAGAGCAGCAGAATGTCTGAACAGATGGTTTTCAGATGACATCATTTTATTAGACGAAGAACCGGCATTTTACCTGACGTCGATGGAATTTCTCTTTGACGGGAATCGGGTGACACGTTATGGTCTGATTGCCCTGATTCGCCTTGAACCATTTGAAAAGGGTATTATTTTACCGCATGAAAAAACCTTTTCCAAGGTAAAATCGGAGCGACTCGAACTGATGAAAGCATGCCACGCCAATTTCAGCCCAATATTTTCTTTGTTTTCCGATGAAGAAAACCGAATTTATAATAAACTAAAGCATGCAGTCTGTGACAAATCAGCGGATATTGTTTTTACGGATAGAACCGGACAACAGCACAGGCTATGGAGGATCACCGATAATTCGGTTCACCAATATATTTCCGATGCCCTAAAGGGCAAAAAAATTTTTATTGCTGATGGACACCATCGCTACGAAACAGCGCTTAATTACAGAGATTGGCTGTCAGCCCGTACTTCTAATTTCAACGGCAATCATCCAGCAAATTATGTCATGATGTACCTTTGCAGCATGGAAGATCCAGGACTTATTATTCTTCCCGCGCATCGCATGTTAAACGAAGTTCCTGCCGAATTGAGAGAATCGCTGATCCATAAAGCGAAAGATTATTTTGATGTCATCACACTTACTTATGATGGTGATCAGCACAATGGAAATTTTGCAAAATTTACCTCGATTCTTAAATCGAACACTTCAAAAAATTGTATCGGTGTTTGCATGAAAGATCGTCCGGAACTTCATCTGTTTACACTCAAGCCCGGTGTTATGGAAAATATGTTCGGTAGTGAATTGCCGGAGGTAATTAGAAATATTGACGTGACGGTATTGACCCGTCTTATTTTTATGGAGGTGTTGGGTTTTGATCAAGCCAGGCTCGATAATGAACAGTTGATCGCCTATTCGAGCATTGCAAAAGAGGCCGTAGACGCAGTGTTTGCCGGAAAACATGACATTGCTTTTATACTTAATCCTACAAGAATTCAGCAGGTACGCGATATTGCCAATGCAGGCCTTATTATGCCTCGTAAGGCTACTTATTTTTTCCCAAAAGTAATTACCGGCCAGGTGATGAATAAGCTGGAATAATGCCCGGGCGAGTTCTCAATGCGGTTTTTTGTTTTTTACGTAAGTTTCGCATCCTTAATTTTCAGCAACGCCGGTACAGAGCAGCTGGCCGGGAAAATATTTTAATGTAAAATCATATGGATGCGAAACTTGACTATTGGAATTGACACTTTTCCAGGAAAATTTCGAAATTCCAATTCGGATCAGGGCTTAAATATTTTTTCAACCTCATCAGAATAAGAACCGTTCTCCTGATAAATGATCAAGGGCGAACCGATCTTTAGTCCTGAACGCCCCCCCTTTTTTCCTTCAACGAGAATCATTTTTGCCTCTGTGTTTTTTCCTGAATGTACCGTTCGAACCGACTTTGGTTCTATTCCGGAAGCGCGCATTTGGGTAAGAATATCCGTCATACGTCCGGCAGGGTAGACCATGACAAACCTTCCAGAAGTTTTTAACATCCTGCGTGCAGTTTCAACGACATCGTAAAGCGTCGTCTTAATCTCATGCCGTGCAATTGCACGCTGCTTATTCGGGTTGATCCTACCGGATTTTGACTTTCTGAAAGGCGGGTTACTGATGGCTAGATCCACGGGTCCGGAAGTATCCTCATGTTTTAGTGTTTTCATATCCCTGCAAAGGATGGTAATTTGATCTTCCATACCATTTTTTGTAATATTGAGGTTCGCGATATCGGCAAGTTCCGTCTGTACCTCGATACCGTAAATTTTGACTTCGGGATTACGATACGCCAGTATCATGGGAATAATACCGCAACCTGTTCCCAAATCGAGGATGGTATCATCTGGGCTCGGATCGGCATGCCAGGCCAGTAAAACAGCATCTATAGAAAAACGATATCCGGACCGATTCTGCTTAACCTGTATGCAACCGTTAAAGAAGGAATCTGTAGTTAGCAATTTCATCTTAATTATATCGCACCGATTTTGAATTTTATATCTTGTACCAATTCTTTCCCCAATGCCTGGTTGACTTTGTTTATTATATCTTTTTTCAAAAATTGGAGCTGATGCATCCATGGGGGACTGCTCACAAGGACCAGGAGTAGTTTCCCCTTGAAAGCCTCTGGCTTGGTATTTTTTGCGATGACATCTCCCACAGCGTTTTCCCACAGACCCCAAACTTGTGACAGCTCCTCATCGCAATCACTTCGACAGGTTTTTAAGACACCGCTTAAAATATCCCCAATGTGTACAAATTCGCTATTTTTTTTACTTTTAGCCATAATATAAGGAACTATAAAGTGATGAGTTAGGTTGTCAAGAATCAAATAGACGAAATCGAAAGAAATTTTCTACGCATTAATCAATGATTGCCATTCAAATGTTACAATTCATATATAAACATTGCTTTTTACTTGACTTGATAGGATTGGTAACTTAAATTAATAAGAGATTTAAGCATTTTAAAACAAATTAACAGGAAAGAAATCTATGAACTGGGATTGGGAAAAACTTAAAAAGCAGCAGGAAGGAAAGGAAGGAGGAATAGTTCCTCCCAAAATGGATGACTTGGTCGAGAAGTTTAAAAAGTTTA
>JAOUGB010000452.1 GCA_029857875.1 Desulfobacteraceae bacterium
TTTCCGGCCGGGGACCCTCTGCAGGAGTTGCTAAAATCTAAGGTTCAAAACAGGATGCTGGCCCAATCACTTTTCGCTGGCTCTAATGAGCGCTCAAAGAGATTTGGACAACAACCTATTGTGCGATCATTCTATTTTTCTTCATAAACTGCCGCGGCCGAATCAAGGGCACCGGGCTCAACTTTAACGTGTTCAGCTCTGAGAACCGTTTCAAGCGCAGATAGAAAAAGCACAACATTTCTCCGGCGGCTGGTATGCCCCATTAAACCAACGCGCCATATCTTTCCGGCAAGCTCACCCAATCCTCCGCCAATTTCGATACCAAAGTCATTGAGAAGAGCTTTTCGGATTTTGATGTCATCCACACCGTCAGGAATACAAACCGCATTCAACATCGGCAATCGTTCAGATTCCGGCACAAGCATCGAAAGGCCCATGGTTTCAATTCCAGCCACCAGCGCACGGTGGTTCAACAGGTGCCGCTTAAAACGTCTCTCCAATCCTTCTTCGGCAATAATACGCAATGCTTCACGAAAACCATAAATCATGTTAATGGGCGCTGTGTGATGATATCTTCTTTCTTCACCCCAGTAGCTTTTGACCATGGACAGATCGAAATACCAGCTCACCACAGACGTTTTCCGCTTCCCGAGTGCCTCCATGGCTGCATCACTGAATGAAATGGGTGAAAGTCCAGGCGGACAGGATATGCACTTTTGGGTTCCGCTATAAGCTGCATCGATTTTTGTTCTGTCCAGGGAAACGTCCATACCTCCTAAGGATGTAACGGTATCCACAAGAAATAACGCCCCGACATTGTGGGCCATATCGGCAAGACCTTCCAGAGGTTGGCATACGCCTGTGGATGTTTCTGCATGTACCACGGCGAGAACTTTAGGAGTGCAGCCCTTTAGGGCTTTTTGAATCGCCTCCGGATCGATGGTTTTTCCCCACGGGGCATCCACACGGATGAGCGAGCCCCCGATGCGATTCACGATGTCGGCCATTCTCGTTCCAAATACGCCGTTTACGCAAACTACCACCTCATCGCCGGGTTCTATCAGATTGACCAGACAGGTCTCCATGCCTGCGCTGCCGGTACCGGAAATCGGGATGGTTAAAGGATTATTCGTTTGAAAAAGATGTCTGAGCAACTGCTGTACTTCATTCATCATCGAAAAAAAGTAAGGGTCCAGGTGTCCGATACAGGGCTCAGCCATGGCTTGAAGAATCCGTGAAGGCACATTACTGGGCCCCGGCCCCATGAGTATGCGCTCATCCGGATTGATATCTCTGAAATCATATGCATCAATGTTCATCTTACGCTCCCTTATTTTGCTAAAAACTCGATATCCTCATTAATTTAAAATAGTAATTTATAGAACTCTTTCTAAACATTCTAATGCGTTAAACCAACGATAAAAGCAAACATTCAGCTTGTCAAATATTAATTCCTCTATCAATTCTTCAAGTTTCGCACCCTTATTCATATGTAAGATAATTTGGTTATTGTATTTTCAGTTCGCTTTAACGGTGAATTCCTCGAGTCATTCATTGGAATAAAATATTTCCGGATTTTACCAGATAAGGCTTTAGCCGAATATATGGGTGCAAAACCTGAGTTATTAAGATCAAGTCAAAGATCCCGGACTTTATGCGGGGAAAGATGAAAATTTTAACCACAGTAATACTGATCGTATTTCGAGGAATAAAATTTGAATCTGAGGCCGATATTAGCAAAAAAAATCATTTGTGAATGGAAACTATTTGGTTGCATTCAACATTTCTATCAACAACGCCTGAACCCTCGGTTCGCTGTAAAGATCCATGTCTTTGAGTCCGGCCAATTTGGCACGAAAGGCGTCTATATCCGGATTCGCTTCGATCTTCATTCCCTTTTCCTTTAGAAGCGCAAGCCGAGCGGCATTTTTGGATCGATTGTCATTTCGCTGAAACACAGCAGCTTCATGGATGGTTCTTTGAATCAAATCCTGTGTGTTGGCATCCAACGTCTTCCACCATTTTAATGAAGCCACGTCAATGTGGGGAGAGTAGACATGACGGGTCAGGGTCATGTATTTCTGGATTTCATAAAATTTATAAACTTCCATGACCCAGAGGGGATTTTCCTGGCCGTCGATAACACCCTGTTTCAACTCAGTGTAGATTGGCCAGGGCATCGGTGTGGGATTCGCACCCAGAGCCTGCCATATGGCTTTGTGAAGCGCAGAGGCCATGACTCGAATTTTGAGTCCTTTGATGTCATCGGGACTTTTCACGGAATGTTTGTTATTGGTAAGGTTCCTGAAACCGTTTTCTGAAAAACAGAGTCCCTTAAATCCCGCCCTCTCGAGGCTCTTCAATATTTTAGCCCCCAACGGGCCATCCAGGACCTCATCTGCTTGTTCATTGTCCAAGAACAGAAAGGGATAGTTGATCACCCTTACAACCGGATCAAATGTATCAAAAGAGCCACCGGTAATGATTCCCATCTGTACCGTGTTCATCTGTATCTGCTGAAGGATTTCTGTTTCATTGCCGATGGAATTGGAATGGAAGATCTGAACATTGATGTTACCATTTGACGCCTGTTCAATAAGTTCTTTAAATTTTTCTGCCGCGATGTTTTGTGCGGACCCTGGTTTGGTGACAACGCCCAGTTTGATCCGAGTCAATGCCATGGCAGAGCCGGAATACGACAATAGAACACATACGGTAATAAGCCATAGCAGTTTTTTCATCATATGATCCTCATTAAATTCAGGTGGTTATTCTTTTCAGCGCTTGTATGGATGATTCCGAAATCGAATTCCCTGCCGCTGCAATATCGATGGTATAAAACGCAAGCATTTTATAAAGAGCAAGAAGCTCCGGTCTTTTGAATCCGATTTCCTCGATATGCTTTTCTACGGTTTTGATATCTCCCCTTGCAATGGGACCGGTCAGCGCTTTTTGAACGCCGACTTTTCCTATATTTGACAACGTCCCTTCAATCAAGGGTTTTAATAGATTAAACGCATCTTGCCGGTTGATTCCAGCTTCTTCGATGAGCCGAATGGCAAGGTCAAGCAGCGTGACCAGATAGTTTGAAGCCACCACTGCCGATGCATGGTAAAGGGTTTTGGCCTCAGTTAGAAGGGTCACCACCGTCCCGT
>JAOUGB010000453.1 GCA_029857875.1 Desulfobacteraceae bacterium
ACGGCAAAGCAATCAAACACGGTGTTCAAATTTTAAAGCAAATCACGGGAATCGACAATATCATCATCGTCTCATCCGATCATCTCATGCAAGATGCCGGGCTCAGCGGAGCACAAGTTAGGGTCGTTGATCCTGTATATCCCGCTTCACTTCCGCATATGATCATGCGGAATCTTCTGGGTCAGGTGGTACCTGCCGGAAAAAGCTGTGAAGACCTCGGGGTGGCCTTTATCAGCGCAGAAGCGGTTGCATCCATCGGCAAAGCATTTAGCGAGGGGCAAATTCCGTTCTATAAGCACTTTAATTTAATTAAAAAAGATGGAAGTTCCACACTCATATCAGCCCGAATCGGAACACCAATCCGTGACATCTTAAACGCTTTTGATGTCACATTAAATGAAAAAGACCGTTTAATTATGGGCGGGCCCATGACCGGCTCAGCAGTCTATTCTGAGGACTTTCCGGTCCTGCCGGATACGGATGCCATTATGATTCAGGACAGAGACAACATCCCCATGGTCTCTGACTATCCCTGTATCAATTGTGGCGAATGTATCAGGATCTGTCCGGCGAACATTCCAATTAATATGCTTGTCCGATTTCTTGAAGCCGGACAATATGAGGAGGCCGCTGATCAATATGACCTGTATTCCTGTATAGAGTGCGGTCTTTGCAGTTTTGTCTGTGTATCAAAAATGCCGGTTTTTCACTATATAAAGCTGGCGAAATATGAACTTGGCCGGATCACTACAGCGGAGGCAACGAATGCTTAATCACAAAAAACTCATCGTTTCACACGCTCCATTCTGGCACGACGGGAGCGGCATAACGGTTCGAAGTTATCATACGATGCTTGCGGCCATGCCGGCGGTCTTATTTGGTATCTTTACCTATGGCATGCCTGCTTTGGGTGTTGTTTCGCTTTCCATTTCCTTCGCAATTATATGGGAATTTTTAATCAATAAAATTACTAAACGCACCATCAGCATTGGTGACGGCAATGCAGCCCTTATCGGACTTTTATTTGCCATGCTTTTGCCGGCAACATCTCCGTGGTGGCTGGTCGTAATCGGCACTTTAGTTGCGATGCTTATCGGAAAACATATTTATGGCGGCATTGGCGGCAATCCCTTTAATCCCGTTCTTATCGGATTTGCCATCCTTATGGTGGCCTGGAAAGATTTTTTTGATTTTAATGAAGTTCTGGTGAACTACGATCTCGGCTTTGCCATGGTCTATCCCCTGGCCGCCGCCAAACATCTGGGAACATCGGGTATTGATGCCTTCAGCACGATGGATCTTCTTTTGGGACAGCAGTCGGGCGGCATTGGTGCAACCTTTGGGCTCGGCCTTATTATAGGCGGAATTTATCTGATTATCAGGGGCTTTATCCGCTGGGAAATTTCAGTTTCTTTTTTGGCCGGTGTCGGTATCACTGCCCTGTTGTTTAATATGTCCGATCCTTCCCATTACGCAAGTCCTGTTTTCCACCTTTTAACCGGATATACGCTTATCGGCGCCTTTTTTCTGGCCACCGAAGATTCATCTTCACCGGTCAACTTTATCCCCATGCTCATTTACGGTGCCGGAGCAGGGTTACTGACCGTATTAATAAGGAATATCGGTTCCTATGTTGATGGTGTGGTTTTTGCGATTCTGCTTATGAATCTTATCAATCCACTTTGTGACAAAATCAGACCAAAAGCTCTGGGAAAGGTTATGTGAGATGCGAGAAATGATAACAATGGTCGTTGTTCTGACGGTATTGAGCACCATTTCAGGCGGGTTGCTTTCCGGTCTGAAAAATGCAACCGCATCCAAGATCGAGGTGCAGCAGCTAAAATTTGTCAAAGGACCTGCCATTAAAACGATCCTCGAGGGCGTAACAAATGATCCCATTGCCGATCGGTTTGCCATCAAAGACGACCATACGGAACGAAAATTTTTTGTCGGCAAATTTGACGGCAAAGCCAACACGGTGGTTCTTGAAAGTTCCGGCAAAGGCTACGGCGGTGATGTCGGCCTGATGGTCGCCGTCAATATGCAAAATAACCAGATTGTCGGTGTCGGAGTAACCACTCACAGCGAAACCCCGGGACTGGGAGCAAGAGCGAAAGATGACCCCGCTTTTGTGTCCCAATTTAAAGGCATGCCCATCAATGAGACGTTTAAAGTCACCAATGACGGCGGCAAGGTAAATGCTATGAGCGGTGCTACCATTACATCGCGGGCTGTCTGTGCAGCTGCATCAGACGCCGGTAGGATTTATGGAAAATTGAAACCTCAGCTTGAAGAAAAGTTAAAGACATTTAACAAATAGGGAGATAAAAATGGCGAAAACACTCACACAGGAATTTACCAAAGGTCTGTGGGAAGAAATAGCGCCGTTTCGACTGGTGCTGGGTTTGTGCCCGGTACTGGGTGTCACGACAACTATGGAAAACGGCATCGGAATGGGTCTTGCCACAACGTTCGTTCTGGTATGTTCGAACATCCTGATTGCGTCACTGCGAAACATCATTCCGTCCAAAGTTCGAATCGCCTGTTTCATTATTATCATAGCGACCTTTGTTGTTGTCACCGAACTGTTAATGCAGGCCTATGCCTATCCTTTGTTTCTCAAGCTGGGCGTGTTTATCCCGCTGATTGTGGTAAACTGTATTGTACTGGGCCGGGCAGAGGCATTTGCCTCCAAAAATAATATTATCCTTTCAATCGCCGACGGTTTGGGTATCGGCATCGGCTTCACCCTCTCACTTGCCACACTCGGTGCCATACGAGAAATCCTTGGAACCGGTAAGTTTTTCGGCGCCGCCGTATTTGGACCGTCTTATGAACCGTTTACGTTCATGGTTCAAGCACCCGGAGCCTTCGTCTGTCTCGGGTTAATGCTCTGTCTTATGAATCTTGTGGGAAGCAAATAGGAGTCAATCAATGGGCTACATGGAAATTATTATCGGTGGTATTTTTGTAAACAACATTTTGCTGGCCCAGTTTTTGGGCAACTGCCCGTTTCTCGGCACATCCAAAAAGATGGAAACAGCCGTCGGCATGGCCATGGCGGTTGTCTTTGTTCTGGTGTTGGCCGGTGTTATCACCTGGCTTATTTACGCATTCTTTCTGATACCCTATAACCTTGTATACAT
>JAOUGB010000454.1 GCA_029857875.1 Desulfobacteraceae bacterium
ATGAGGGAAACGGGTATCTTTGATTCCAGTAGGGGCGCTCAACACCAAAGGGTCAATGCCCTTCTTCATTAAAAAAGGTATCCTGTCAGTAATCGTCTGACTTGCTGCCCTGCCATCCATATTGAAACAATGAGCCAAAATAAACCATTTCGTATTAAGACGCTCGTTTTTCTCCATTTAGCTATCCCCCTATCCTTCCATAAAGAACGGAAAAAGGTTGAATTGAAGAAAACATATGGCGATGCTCAATGCTATAGACCTTTTTTCTACAGGCATTTCGTGACATTAGCTTTCCATATTATATGATTTATATCAAGTTTGCTTTTTAACTGAAGAAACAACAGAAAACAAGAAAATCAACATTTATTTTAGGAGGATTTATTTAAATGGTTCTATCAGAGCCTTGTTAAAGGATCCACGGGAACAGTGTTCGGCATACCGAAAAGCGGCCTTTTGGAATTGCTCAAGATCTTTTTCAGTCAAGGATTCAGCATCACTTATCCTTTTTCGCAATTCCGAAACATTTCCGGATTGAAATAGCCAGCCAAGTTTGTGTTCACGGATACGCCTGCCTATAAGACCTTCATTAGATGCGATGACCATTTTACCGGCGGCGGCAGCGCGAGATAAAACACCACTTGATCCAAAATGTTTCACATATGGCAACATTACAACATCACTTGCGCAAAAACATTGGATTTCCTCTGAATCTGAAACATACCGGTTTATAACTTTTGCTTGACGTCTCTGTTCCAACGCTGAAATTTCTTTGAGCAGTTCACGATCATTAGGAATATTTCCAGCGCATAAAAGAAAAATACGCCAGTCGGCAGGGGATTCGAGGAGTGCCCTGACGGTAAGGTGTAATCCTTTACGTTTTTTTCCGATTCCATAGTGAAGCAACATAAATCTGTCTTCTGGAATGTTTAAAAATTTTCTTGCTTCTTTTTTACTTGGGTAGAAATCTCCATCCCAAGGATCAGGGAGAAAATAGACTGTAATGCCGGCATAATTGTTTTGCGCTTTGGTGAGTAAATATTCATCCAATAGATATATTTTATTAAACCATCCCTTACGACAAAGTTTTCGAAAACCAATGCTTTTAATCAGGTTGCCTGGCGGCCAATTCGCGTTTTCCAAGAACCTTGGACGGAAATAAACTCCTGATAGAGCACCCCGCAGCTCTTTTGGTGGATATATACCCAAAGTTGCACTTCTTAGACAGTGGGAAATGAATTCATCAAGATTATTGATGAAAATCTCTTTTGCTCCGCTTATTTTAAAGCATTTGGTGAGGTTTCTAACTATTTCTCCTTTTTTTTGCAGGGAGACATTGTCATTGAATGCAGGAATGATTGTGACTTTTGAGATTACATTAGAAAGCTGCTTTTCAATTAATTTCTTTGTTTTCGGATTCCAATTTAAGGCTAATGTTAATTTAAAACCGGCCATATTGAAGGCTTCTGTAACATATTTCAACCAACTTAAATGATGGCCTTCTATTCGGGGTTCAAAAATGAGAATATGTTGCTGTTCCGCTTTTATCTCCATTTGTCCTGCTCTTTACATTCTGCCTAACGAGTTCTTCATGGGGGTTATTCATATTAAAGCGTTTATCATAAATCAAGTTTTAAAATTAATTGATTTCTTTAACAAATATTCCTGTCTATTGTCGAGTATTGCTGAAAAAAGGACCGTATGGTTGACAATTGAAAAATAATGAGCGAATATTTGTAAAAATCTTTTGCCAATATGGGCTTTTACGATAAAAATAATTCACCAATGAGGAAAGAACAAAATGCATTTACGCAAACGGGTTCTGGTTACGGGTGGCGCCGGATTTCTCGGTTCGCATTTATGTGAACGACTGCTAAATGAGGGTTGCGATGTTTTATGTGCAGACAATTTCTATACCGGCAGCAAAAGAAATATTGAGTATTTAATAGGGAATCCCTACTTTGAACTGCTGCGGCATGATATTACTTTTCCGTTGTATCTTGAGGTGGACGAGATCTACAATTTAGCCTGTCCGGCATCCCCAATTCATTACCAGAACGATCCGGTTCAGACCACGAAGGTCAATGTGCATGGTTCCATCAACATGCTTGGACTGGCCAAGCGGATAAAAGCCAAGATCCTTCAGGCATCTACCTCAGAGGTATATGGCGATCCCACAGTCCATCCCCAGCCCGAAACTTATCATGGAAACGTAAACTGTATCGGTCCCCGTTCTTGCTATGATGAAGGAAAACGCTGTGCTGAGACACTCTTTTTTGATTATTTTCGCCAGCACAAACTTAAAATCAAGGTGGCGCGAATTTTCAACACTTACGGTCCCAGAATGCATCTCAATGACGGAAGGGTTGTCTCCAACTTCATCGTACAGGCACTTCGCGGAACACCGCTAACCATTTTTGGCGACGGAACTCAAACGAGGTCTTTTTGTTATGTGGACGATCTTATAGAAGGATTGGTGCGGTTAATGAACACCAATGATGACGTGACAGGTCCGATCAACCTGGGAAAACCCGGTGAATTTACGATACTCGAACTGGCGGAAAAGGTCATTGAATTGAGCAACTCAAAGTCTGAGATAATTTTCAAGAAGCTTCCTGCCGATGATCCAAAACAGCGGCGGCCTGACATTACAAAGGCCCGTAAGATTCTTGAATGGGAGCCTGAAGTTGAACTTGAAGAAGGACTGAAAAGAACAATTGCTTATTTTGACAAGATTTTGAAATAGGTTGAAGGATTGAAAGCTATAAGATCCATGATAAATACAAGTGACAGCGAAGGAGGAAATGATGGCATTAAGTGAAGAGCTTCTTGATATTCTTGCCTGCCCGAAGTGCAAGGGAGATATATATTTAAATGACACAAAAAGTGGTCTGATTTGCGAAAATTGTAAGCTTTTATATGAAATCAGAGATGATATCCCGATTATGCTGATTGACGAAGCCAAACCCATCAATAGTTGATTCAGTAACATATCCTTAAAATCATGAGCCATCCTCAACCCCCAAAGCCTGCCAAACTTGTGATAGGGTTTTTTTTAAAAGAAAAGGGGTTAGGAATTCATGTGGTAAAGGCGCTTGTAGATAAATATGGTGCTGTTGACATGGCAAGTTCATG
>JAOUGB010000455.1 GCA_029857875.1 Desulfobacteraceae bacterium
TGCAGATACCTTGTTATAAGTGCAACCCAAAGTTGATCAACTCTGATTACATATATCGCATAACTCCGCACCAAAGTCAAAAAGGCAAACCCTGTCAAATGGATTTGCCCTTTTTTAAAAAACGATATCACAAAATTTTTGGGCCGCTGTTATTTAAAGAATTTTAGCAGAAAGCACAGGTCTTGATCTGTTATCCAATCGATTACGCTCTGCCAAGGAAGATCAGCTTTCATTGCCTTCAACGTAAATTGGTTCCCCAAGTTCCTTGAGGGAAAAATTGTAGAACACATGATGTCCATTATAGTCGAGAACCCGCAAATCGTCCGTCTGGCGAAGATCACCTAGTATCACCTTATATTTCATTCCGTATTTTTTCTTTACCTTTTCTTCAGAAACCTCAAAAGCGATGAATTTCTTAATCCCTTTTGCATAGAGCTTCTCAACCAGATTGGGGTCATCAAGAGCCTCATACGCGGTTAAAATCAGAATGGGGCCTGTGCCCGTAAAAAAGACGCCTGCTTTCATGGCACACCTCCTTTCTTTTTAACTCACAGTGTTTTAGGAAAAAGCAACATCATGGCGGGGGGAGATGCCCCAAAGAAGCGAATTTTCGCCCCTTTGGGGCTTGTTATCGGGTTTTTAAGAAAACTCCTCTTCATAGCCTTCCTCTATAGTGGCATTTAATTACGTTATTACATAGACCGCATTGTCGTTATTTGCCTGTGCGGCATACGTGTATTTTGGTAAATGAAATGTTATTCCAAAGCCAGCATTCCGCTATCGATCTGATTTTTTAATTCTTTAAGGAGCATTGATAATTCTTTTTCTCGTTGCGCTTTAAACGTTGTCCATAATTCCTTGCTGGATTTACTATTTGCCGCGTCGAGTATATAAGTATCATACCGGTAAAGGCTTTTTGATACTATTGTGATAGTTTCCAATAGATTATAACTAACATTTTTTAACATGGTTTCCCCCCTTATTTTCTTTTAAGTATGTCATTTGATATTATTCGGACCTTATCTAAGTGCTGCGTATGCCGCACCCAATAAAACCCCCTTTTAAAGATAGGAAATGACAGGTTGAGTTTTAGGCCCCCAACAGAACAAATGACGTTCTGTGAGGAGTAAGGCATGCACATTTTGAGGGGTTTCTCCATGGAATAACCTCCTGAATAGAGGTTAACAGATTGAAGTAGTAAAACATCACATTGAGAGAAACAGATGAAAAATGAGGTTAGCAGAATAAGGGATGTTTCAGTATGAGAGTTGATACAGATCAGAAGTCGGATATTTAGTGTTATAATTTGAAAAAGAATGTTAGATGCTAAGGTTAAATTTACCTTCTTAGAAAGACAGTTACTTTCAAGTTATCGCCTGCAGAATTATGAGGCTTTGTCAATGGGTATATGGCTCATTTATATAGGAAAACATCCTAAGGGTAGGAGTTTATCCTGTTTTGCAATTTAAATATCTTCTATGTTCTAAGTATTGAATGTATGGTTAAAAATGCATGACTTTGTGCCTTTACATTCAATTGCAGAATAATGAAGATTTCGAACCGAAATCAAACTTGTGTTATCTTGCCAGTATTTGGGCCACAAACAATTTTGTAGGCATTGTGATATCTGTAAAATTTTAAGGCTTTTAATTCTTGCCATACATTGCAGAGTACCAGGTATCCGTAACAGCAGGCGTAAGGGATTGAGGACGAGCGGTAGCGAGTTCTCAATCCATCTCAATGCCATTGTTGGCAAAATTCACATTTAATTAGCATCTTGCCTATCTCTAATAATACCTGAGTAGCAACTCCACCACCAGCGCCTTCAAGAACTCGGCGGATTGATTGTCGGCTCTCTTTAATGATTCCGCTCTTGGGTTTTGTTGAGTCAATCTGTGCCTCTAAAGTACGTATCTCAGAATCAATTTCTTTTTTCTCATTTTGGGAGATATTAATGGATTGAACATCGCTTTTCAGTTTTGTTATAAATTCATTTACAGCCTTAATATCTAAAGAAAGTGAGCCTGATATTTGTGAAGATTTTGGAGATCCTTGCTGAATCTGAGGACTCTCTACCGGACCAAAGAAATATGTTATATTTTGAGGGCTATGGATAGCGGCTTCTTTCTCTTTCTTAGAAAATGAAAGACCTTCTCCAAGTATACCTTCCTCTTCAAGTTTAAGTGCCCAATTAAGAATAATCGTACGGACTGCCTCTACGATGCCCAAAATAACAGTTCGACTGACAAAAAGGCTAACATTTGTTTGAAAGCCAAAACCTTTACTCAGTTTCTTCTGCACTTCTTGAGAAAATGGCATGTGTATATATGAGTTTTTACCATTACCTTTTATAAGTTCCTCCAATTCAGCAAAAGATTGACCTGTTTTCCTTTTTGATAGAAATTCGCCTTCCTTCGGGTCTGCAAAAATGACTGGGACCCATCCACGATAAGGATTCCAACCTCTTACCTGGCCGGAGCATTCTCGATGGTCTGGAATATTCTCCGATTCGCCATAACCATTAAGCTCTTTTTCTATCCACTGTTGTGCGAAGTCCGGGACGGTCATACAATTTAACTATTTTATTGTTCTGACTAATTTTCAGGATCTCCCTTACAGTTATTCGATTATAACTTTCTCATCCATTCTTTGGCGTCGCGGTAATAAACACAAAACCCCTCAATTCATTTTAGCGAAAAGAGGGGCTTTGTTGGATTCCATAGCCATGGGAGCGGCTCCCTGTACTTAAAATTGTTTGGCTGCTGTTATGTTTGGCGAATTAACTATTTGACCTTAAATGAAAAAATTAAAAAAATCAATGGTGAATATTGGCTTGTTAGAGGGGACGTTGGTGCAGAAAGTTCTTGGCAACCGGTATTAATCTTGAGCGCTATGGAATGTTCCGAGCGATGTTGGATGCTCCAGGTTACGAATCAACTTCTTAATGCTTACAGATAAACTCATCATTGAAACTGGTCTTTTAAGATATATCTCCAAACCCTCAGGATATCAACCTACCATAAAACCTTTGATATGTCTGACCTGCCGCGGGTTGCGATTGAGGGTTGGCACGAAGATTCTCTTTATTTGAACATCAACTTTTCAGGACCTGTGAACTATAGCACATAC
>JAOUGB010000456.1 GCA_029857875.1 Desulfobacteraceae bacterium
CATGATATCGGCATGTCGAATCAATCGATTCCAGGTCGGATTTTCATTGTGTTTAATCTTGGTCATGCGGTCCTCCAGAAGATGATAGAACGTAATCGTTTAGTCCTTTGAAACAAATCGATTTAAAAGGAGCTTCAGGTATAATATTTTCAAAAGGCTAAAGCGTTACAATCGAGCTAACTTCGCCTCGAACAGGAGACAACCTCGGACAAAACAGTGTGTATCTTGTCCAAAATTTGACAATCGTCTTCACAGCCAGGGAAACCTCTTCTATGTGCACACTCTTTACAAGGGCTTTTTGAAAGATACCCGATTTCAAAATCAAATCTGTATTTAACATTTTTAAAGGGTAAATATTTTATAAATTTAGGAATCATAACTTTCGAATACCATACTATCTCTATCACCTCAAGAAAAACTCATCTATTTAGATTGACGGGTTTTTATAAAAAAACAACGAAATTTATATATCTTATAAAAAATCTTGATGGCCAGCTTCAACGTGTCGAACAACACCCTATTTTGATTCATATTGTTCGTCGTATAGGTTATTTGTGCTGGTGATCTTTTTTCCCTTCAAGAATCGCATGCATATGATCCCTTTCGGCCTTTGCTTTGCGAAGCTCATCTTTGATTTTCGCTTGTTTTTCAAAGGGAACGATCTTTAATTTTTTCTCCAGTCTTTCCACTTCTTGGATCAGCCGGTAAAGTTCTTGTGCAATCATTCGAATCGGCATGGCATGTATGCACCTCAAGTATAATATGGATATTGCAATATAAAACTATAGTAGCGAGCGTAATAAATTTTTTAAATAAAATATTTCATGATGCTTAAGGCGGTATTTTTTTCAGAAGGCTATAGTGTTACATTTTTTTTATAGGCTTTGCATAAATTTATATTTTTGTGATATTTAGTATATGATATATTAATAATTTTCAATATGATTATAATAGAAATTTGGGTGAGAAAATGCGCATCGGTATAGGATATGACGTTCATCGATTAGTTGAAGGGCGCAAGCTGGTATTGGGTGGAGTAACCATTCCTTTTGAAAAAGGTCTGCTTGGACATTCTGATGCTGATGTCCTTATTCATGCCGTGTGCGACGCACTGTTAGGGGCAGCCGGTTTGGGTGATATTGGTTTGCATTTTCCGGATACCGATCCAAAGTTAAAAGATATCTCAAGCATGACAATTCTCTCAAAAACGTATAAATACTTGAAAGACAAAGGCTTTACGGTCATCAATTTAGATTCAACCATTATGGCCGAAGAACCTAAAATTACACCATTTAAAGCAACAATGCAAAAAAATATTGCAAGAACAATTGAAATTGAACCGGAGTGTGTTAATGTTAAAGCGACAACATTAGAAACTCTTGGAATGATAGGGAAGGGGGAGGGTATTGCCGCCTTATGCATCGCACTTATTGAATAAAATCCCAACTCGAAACCGTAACCTCAAGTTAAAACAAGAAATACGGATAGAAAACAATGTCACTTCGCGTTTTTAATACATTGCATAGAAAAAAAGAGGCTTTTAAGCCTATAGACCCCGGAAAAGTCCGAATGTATGTTTGCGGTCCCACGGTTTATGATTCCTGCCATATTGGGCATGCAAGATCTGTGGTCGTTTTTGATGTTATCGTTCGATATCTGAAAGCAATAGGCTATGATGTGCTCTATGTCAGAAATTTCACAGATGTAGATGATAAAATCATCGACAAGGCAAATCAACTCGGTATTGACTCAACAGCAGTCGCAGAAAGATTCATCAAAGAATTTTATGAAGATATGGATGCCCTGAACGTTGAGAGAGCGACCATAGAACCCAAGGCTACCGATCACATTAAACAGATCATTCAATTCATTGAACAGTTAATGGAAGGGGGATTTGCATACCGGGTAGAAGGTGATGTGTATTTTTCTGTTGAAAAGTTCGAGGAATACGGGAAGCTTTCCGGCCGCAAGCTGGACGAGATGGAAGCCGGTGCCAGAATCGATGTCAATGAAAGAAAAAACAACCCTTTTGATTTTGTCTTATGGAAATCCGCCAAACCCGGAGAACCGTTTTGGGAAAGCCCATGGGGGAATGGAAGGCCTGGATGGCACATAGAATGTTCGGTCATGAGCAACGAATATCTGGGAGTAACCTTTGACATTCATGGTGGCGGAAAAGATCTGTGTTTTCCACATCATGAAAATGAAATCGCCCAATCGGAAAGTATTTCCGGAGAACCGTTTGTCAAATACTGGATACACAACGGTTTTATAAATATAAATCAGGAAAAAATGTCGAAGTCGCTAGGCAATTTTTTGATGATAAAAGATGTGCTGAAAACCTATCACCCGGAAGTTGTACGTCTTTTTCTTCTTTCAAATCATTACCGCAGCCCCATTGACTTTACAGAAATGGCCATGGACGAAGCCTGCAAGGGACTTGATAAGATGTATGCACTTCTTTTGCGGGTGGAGAAAACAATGGGGATCGAGTCAACTCAGGACATTGAACCTGGTGATTTCTGGCAGCAATTTTGCGAGGCAATGAACGATGATTTCAATTCTGCGCGCGGCATCGGCATTATTTTTGATACGGTTCGCAAGGTCAATCGTATGCTGGACCAATATGAAAACAGCGGTTCCGATCAAATAAAGCAAACCATACAATGCGGGCTGGCTGACATTCGGAGAACCGGCAACATTCTCGGGATACTGCTTGAGAAACCAGCTGTATATTTTGATAAAAAACAAACCCAAGTCCTCGAACAAAAATCCGTTGATCCCACCATGATTGCAAAGATGGTAGAAGAAAGAAATGCAGCCAGAAAGGCCAAGAATTGGAAAAAGGCCGATCAGATCAGAAATCAGCTTGCTGACATGGATGTTATTCTGGAAGACAGGCCTGATGAGACGGTGTGGAAAATCGACAATTAGTTTTTTTCAAGAAATTTATCTTATCAAATATTATGCCTTCCTTTAAGTTAGTCTCAGATTTTACCCCAAAGGGCGATCAAATAGGCGCCATTAGTGCCTTAAGCAAAAGAATCCAGTCCGGCAAGAAGCATAACGTTCTTTTGGGCGTCACCGGTTCAGGAAAAACATTTACAATGGCACATGTCATTGCAA
>JAOUGB010000457.1 GCA_029857875.1 Desulfobacteraceae bacterium
GAAATAACTAATGGCGTCCCCAAGGGGATTTGAACCCCTGCTGCCGGCGTGAAAGGCCGGTGTCCTGGACCTGGCTAGACGATGGGGACGCAAGATTTAACTCACATACAGCATAGAACTATAATGATGCTGCATGCAATATATAACTCACCAATAATGTAAATTAAAAGAACAAAAATTCCAACAATATAAAAAAAATCATCGTTGGCTTAAATCCCCTGCTGTCCCGACATAAAGTCGGGAGTCTGGCCCTGGAAAGACGATGGGGACGTATGTGGTGGGCCGTGCGCGACTCGAACGCGCGACTCTCTGCTTAAAAGGCAGATACTCTACCGACTGAGTTAACGGCCCTTAAAAAATTATATTAAATAACGATAGAATTAATGATTGTCAATAAAATTAATGCCAATTTTTAGGTTATCCTGTCAATCTTTTTTATAATATAATTATCAAGCATAAACACACAACCCCTATAAGTGTGATCCAGTCCCTAAAACCGGAAGAAAGTAGAGAATCGGTTCTGTTTTCAGAATAACACCTGGCTTCCATGGCCAGGACCAGTTTATCCGCCCGTTCAAAGATTCGACGCATGAGCGGAATTCCGAACATTTTTAATCGATATACGGGATTCTTCCGGTTTTCCACACCCCTTGCCCGCTGGGCTTCCGCGGTCTTCTTGGCCTGTTCGAAAATAATGGGAATAAACCGCACAATCAGACTCATCATGGTGGCAATTCTTTTGGCTGGAATCGATGGAAAAGGTTTCAACATCCACTCCACAGCTGCTTTGATTTCCGACGACCGTGTTGTTAAGACAAACGATAAACCGGTCATGATCACAATTATTAGACGCCAGCAAACAATCGCCCCCTCGTAGAGTCCTTCCCGAGTGACAGAAACAGCCTTAAATTCAACAACCGGTGATCCAGGAACGGAAAGTGATCGAGCCATGAACACGAACAGCAAAAGCAAAAATATATAACGAAGATCTTTTAGGGCCATCTTCAATGGCAATCCGGCATGTATGAGTGCAACCATCAGCACCAGCGTTAAAAGAGAAAGTGAAGGAACAAAAGCCTTTAAACTTGATAGGCTGATGACAACAAGAAACATCAGTTTAAACCGAACATCCAATTGATGCAGCACAGAATTGCCGGCATGAAAACCCAACACGTTCAATTCAGCCATGAGTGCACCTCCATCCCCAATCGCGAGGCACATGGTTCTCTAATACCAAAAGTCTCGAGCTCCCCGAGCAGTTGAGAGGGCAATCCGTCCTTTACGACGCTTCCATCTTGCATAATGACCAGACGATCTGTATGGGCGATCAGCTTTTCAAGATCGTGCGCAGCAACCATAATCGTGTGTCCGGCCTGATGCAGAGAAATCATCTGTGCCAAAACCTGTTTGACCCCCGGATAGTCCAGGCTGGAAAACGGCTCGTCAAAAATGAGTACTTTAGGTTCCATTGCCAGAATACCCGCTATTGCGAGCCGACGTTTTTCTCCACCGGACAATAAATGCGGTTTTTGATCTTTGTGGTGATGTAATCCCACAGTCTCCAATGCCCGGGCGACCCGGCGTTTGACCTCGGCCCGGTCCAGGCAAAGATTCTCCGGTCCAAAGGCCACATCTTCTGAAACGGTTTCACCGACAATCTGACTGTCGGCATCCTGAAATACCATGCCCACCATCTGCCTGGACCATGTAAGGTTTTTGGCCACCGACACGCCGCAGAGCTTGACGACACCTTTTGTAGGCAAAAGAAGGCCGTTCAGGTGTTTTAAAAGAGTGGTTTTACCGGACCCGTTACGCCCTGCAATGACAACAAACGTCCCTTCGGAAATGGAAAGATTGATATTCTCAAGACCAACGGTGCCGTCTGTAAATCTATGGCTCAGATTTTCTATTTCAATAATATTATTAAGCGTTTTTTCTGTCACTTTTCACTTGTTACTCTTAACTTGTCACTTATGAATTACCGGCCGCAATGCTTTTGCGATGGGAACCGCTGCAGCCATTTTAAGCGCATCCCCCGGGAGAAACGGATACATTCCCACAGCCAGGGTTTTTCCCAAAGTCATGCCGGTCAGTATTTTTAGCCACGATAAACCGCATGCATAAATGATGAGACCGCCACAGATCATAGCAAGCAGATCTCTAACCACATTTGTTTTTGATACATTTGATATAAAGCCAATCACGCAAACAGCCGGGAGGAACCCCAAAAGATACCCACCGGTGGGCCCGGCAAACCGTCCGATACCGCCGACACCGCCGGCAAACACCGGAAGTCCCAGAACACCGGCCAGAAGATATACCCCAACACTTGCAGTTCCCCAACCGGGTCCCAACAAAAGTCCGGACAGAAATATAAAAAGATTCTGAAGAACAATCGGCACCGGTCCAATAGGTATGGCCAGATAAGCACCGGCAGCAGTCAGTGCGGCCATCAACGAAGCATATACCGTCATTCGAAGCGATGTGGCAGAACCTATGATCGATTTTTCCTTTTCATTCATCACCCATCACCTTTATTATTCATGAAAGCAATCGCCGTATATAATTTTTTTCACCGACCCGTCCGCAAGTTTCAATATCAACGCACCATTGTCATCCACATCCACGGCAAGACCTTCGGATATTTCATGGGTCGTAACAATCCTGACATGCCGGTTCAACGTTTCCGTATATCTTTTCCACTCGGAAACCACATCGTCAAAATCCGCGTTATTTAATGCATCTTCGAAATGATCGAGAAATGCTTTCAGCACCTCTTTCCTCGGTATCTCCTTTCCGAGGACCTTCTTTAAAGATGTTGCCATGGGTTCATGGAGTGTGGGATCATTGTTCACGTTGATGCCAATTCCGATACTGATAAAGCTAACCCTGTCGATCTCAGCCTCCATCTCGGAAAGGATTCCTGAAATCTTCTTGCCATCCACCAGGACATCATTGGGCCATTTGACCATGGCATTAATGTTAAACATGTTGCGCAAAGTTTTGGCCAGAATCATCGATGCCGCAAAGTTGACCCTTGAACTTAAAACAGGCGGTATTTTTGGCCTGACGACAATTGTAAAATAGAGCCCTCCTTCTGAAGACAGCCAGTTTCAAGTTCAAG
>JAOUGB010000458.1 GCA_029857875.1 Desulfobacteraceae bacterium
ATTCACACTGGGCAAAATTAACGATTCCGGTGGCATTATGGATGATGTTAAACCCCATGGCCACAATGGCGTAAATGGCCCCAATGGTCAAACCGGTGATAATATACTGAGCAATTTGCTGGGTAAGATCCATAACCGTAGTAAAAATCCTGGCCTAGAGCACCAGGCTTTGATTTGCCCCTGAAAGGGGCTGTTTTAGTTAAAGCCGTACAAGTTGAAAATGCCTAAAGTGATCTAAAGTGCCTAAAGTTATGGTGTCGCTTCGCTCCGCTAATTTTATATAATTGACAGAATTCCTTAATTTTAGCTCACTTCAAACTTTAGCTCACTTCAAACTCTTTTAGCGATTCTTCAGGTAGAGCCGGAGAACTCTGACATAGCCAAAAGGCCAGGTTTTTCAGGGCAAAATAAACTGGATACTCCCCCTCCCTTGATCTTTATCACCAGAGAAGGGGAGTTTTGAGTTCTGACAATGACCTTCTATTCGAGCAGTTTCCATCCCCCTTTGGTCGCCTTGATCATAACAATATCTTCCATGGAAAGACCGTTATGATCCTCTGGACTGATATTATAGATGCCGCTAAGTCCTACATAACCCTTCGTATTTTCAATGGCATCCCGGATCTTTGCTCTGTCGGGCCCAACTTGTTTAATGGCATTCACAACAATAAATGCCGCATCGGCCCCATAGGCAACCATGGTGCCGGGCTCACGATTGAATTTTTCCTTATATGCTTTCACATAGTCTAATATTTTCTTTTTCTGAATGTCGCTGTCAGGCAGCTGATCTCCCACAACGATTTTGGTAGACGGCATCATGACACCCTCTCCGGCCTCTCCGGCAACTTTCCAGAAAATGGGATCTCCGGAACCGTGACATTCAAATAACGGCGCTTTAATGCCCAGCTGCTTTACATTTTTGGCAATGATTCCCATGGCAGGCCCAACTGTCCAGGCGATAATCCCGTCAACGCCCTTTGCATTAATTCGGGTCAACTGTGCCGTCATATCCACATCTTTAGGCTGAAAGGCCTCTTCGGCAACAATCTCAACCCCATACTTGGGCGCCTGGACCTTTACGTTTCTGAGCCCGTCTTTACCGAATCCTTCATTTGAATAGATAAATCCGATTTTTTTAATGCCGTGCTTGCTCATATACTGGCAGATTTTACCCATGGCATCTGCGGCCTTATATGGAGATTTAAACGTCCATTTGGGTAAGGATTTTGGATCGTTTTTATCGAGCGGTGCTAAAAGAATGACATCCCCGCCTGAGTGCATGAAAGCGGGGATTTTTTCCTTTTCAATAAATCCTCTCATGGCCATGGCCGTTCCGGTGAGTGTCGGTCCGATAATAGCTACCACGTCTTGGGCCTCTAATACCTTTTTTAGAGCTATAACAGCCTTGGTAGGGTTGCTTTCCGTATCTTCCATCACCATTTCCAGCATGCGTCCGTTAATGCCGCCGTTCTGGTTCACTTCGTCTATGGCAAGCAAAACAGCGTCTCTTTGCGACGTTCCAATATGTGCAGCACGGCCGGTTAAAGCAAATATTCCTGCAATTTTAATGGGTCCTTCACTATAGCAAAGTGATGATCCCAACATAAAACTAATGGTCAGCGCCACAGCAACGATTATCAGAGATCTTTTTTTCATTTTTTCCTCCTAATTCATTTGCATATACATTGTTCGGCCATGACAAATATAAGTGTTTTCACCCCCTTTCTTTTTCATGACTTTGATTTGAACCCTTATCCCAAATAGGCCTTTTTAACGGCCTCGTTCTCCATAAGCTCGGACGATTTTCCCTGAACCCGTACCTTGCCGGTTTCCAGTACATACGCTCGATGGGAGATCTTAAGGGCAGCTCTTGCATTTTGTTCCACCAACAAAATAGTGGTTCCCTCATTTCTGAGCTTTTCAATGATAGAAATGATTTCTTGCACCACAAGCGGTGCAAGCCCCAGAGACGGTTCATCTAAAAGCAAAAGAATGGGCTTCCCCATCAAAGCCCTGCCGATGGCGAGCATCTGCTGCTCTCCTCCGCTGAGGGTTTCTGCACGTTGTTTAAGCCTCTTTTCAAGAACAGGAAAAAGCGCCAGAATATACTCAAAATCGTCCAGTATTTTTTTCTTGTTCTTTTTGCCTCGCCTTCTATAGGCACCTAGTTCAAGATTTTCTCTCACCGTTAAAGGGCCGAAAACATGTCGGCCTTCCGGAACTTGGATGATACCCAGTTCAACGATCTTTTCGGGAGATAAAGATAAAATGCTTTTTCCTTTAAAAATGATATTCCCCCGAGACGGCTTGATAATACCTGAAATCAGGTTGAGCAGTGTCGTTTTACCGGCGCCATTACCGCCGATGAGCGCCAAAATCTCTTCCTCATCCAGTTTAAAGGAAACATCGTCAAGTGCTCGAACACCGCCATAATGGGCACTTATGCCATGGATTTCAAGCACGACCGGTTATAACTCCTTCCCCAGATAGGCCTCTATGACTTTTGGATTGTTCCGAACCGCTTCAGAATCTCCTTCAGCAATTTTTTCTCCATAATTCAAAACAGTAATCATGTCGGAAATACCCATAATTAAATTCATGTCATGTTCCACCAAAATCACGGTGACTCCCATTTTTCTGATTTTGAGAATCACCCGGGCTATTTCTTCGGTTTCCTGTAAATTAAGGCCGGCTACCGGTTCATCAAGAAGAAGAAGTTTGGGATCCATGGCCAACGATCGAGCAATCTCTACACGTTTTTGATCTCCATAGGGAAGCTCGTCAACACGAACACCGGCCTTTGGTTCAAGGTCCAGGAATTTTAAAACAGCATCTGTTTTTTCACGAATGCACTTTTCTTCCTCCCACACCATGGGGGTATGTAAGAGACATTTCAAAAATCCGCAGCGACTTTTGGTATGAAGCCCCACCATGACATTTTCTCGAACCGTCATATGATGAAAAACCTGGATGTTCTGGAACGTCCGGCCGATACCCATATACGCCAATTGATACGGCCGTTTTCTATAAAGATTCCGGCCTTCAAAAAAGATTTCGCCGGATGTGGGAGGGTATATGCCGGTAATCAGATTAATCGCTGTTGTTTTTCCTGCTCCGTTG
>JAOUGB010000459.1 GCA_029857875.1 Desulfobacteraceae bacterium
AAGAATTCTGGGAACACGCTATGAAATAGAGGACTTCCCAACCCAACTCAAGATTTTTCGCATCATGGATGAGGCCGTGGAATGGCTTGATCAAGATGGATAACCTTGGTTATGGATATGAAGAATTTAGAAAAAGCGTTAAAATCTTTTATGACCGGGTGAGATAATGCGCGGTTATGATAGCCGCCTGTCTCGATTTCTGAGGCAGACGGCTATCTTGTTTTGGGGTATCCTCGACTTTCGCTCAATTGAGGTTGAAGTTTATTTCAAAAGAAATGCAACCTGAATCACGGTTTTGATCCCCTTTTCGGGTGCTGGAAAGCGCAGTTTTTTAAGTTTCTGAAGCATGCAGGTCTCAAACGCCTTGGCGTTACTGACACCTTTATCCAGATGAACGTTTATGACCTGACCGACAGGATCTACGACCAGTCTGAAAATAATCTTTCCTTTCAATTGAGATTGTTTTTTCAGTGCCTGTTTGTAGCAGGTATTAAAAGAGTGCATCTGTTTTTCTAAAAGTTCCCGGATGGATGTTTCAGACAAACCTCCGGTAACCGTAATTTCTCCCAGTTCGATGACGTTCTTATCACGGGCGGCAGAATCCATTTCAGGCTCAGTGGTCAGCCGATCCTCCTTTTTTTGTGCCATGCTTTCTTCAACAACTTTACTTCTCATGCCCAATACCGATGGCGCAGGGCCATGGAAAGAAAAAGCTTTTCCGGCAAAAGCCCTGTTTCCTCCCACTGCATAGTCGGAAACACCCTGGGGCAGGGGAAGGGCCTGTTTGACGGTGACAGCCTGACCATCCTGAACGCGAATCTGCGTATCCACAGCAACAAATGAGGTGTATGCGGTCAAGAGGTTGTAGGTTAGACCAAGGTTGGTCACTTCTTTGACCCGTTCGTCCTGTTTGTTGAGCCTGTTGTAGTCGGCTAACAAGGCAATTCGGTGCCGCGCCCAGAGGTAGCGAAGGGCCGAGTTTGATTCCAGGGCCTTTGTTTTAGAAACATCGATTTTTTTCAAAAATCGGTGTTTGCCGGTGTAGCCCTGTAAAGAAATGGTGCCGAGAGGACTGCCGTGCCATTTACCGAAAACAATAACAGGGCGATCAGCCAGAACGTCGGGAATACTTGGCGGTTCCACGTCGTAAGCCTTGAATTTGCCGAAGTCTACCTTGATTCCGGTTAATACCGGTGATTCAATGAGTTTGCGGAATTTTTTTGCCGTTATCAGTGCCTGATCAGGTTTTGTGATGACAAAGGGTTCTCCCATTCCTATTCTGGCCATGCCTTCGATCAGATGACGGTTGACACTCGAACCGATGCCGAAAGCAAACATGTTGGCATCGCCAAGATTCTTCCGCATCATGTCAAAAACCTCTGCTTCAACGGAAACAAACCCGTCAGTAGCGATGACGATGCTTCGAGAGAATCCTTCGGTTTTAGAAAGAGAGAGTGCTTTTTGAAGTGCCGGCAAAAGCTGTGTACCACCGCCGCCCCGCTGTTGTTCAATGGTGTTTATGGCACGGGTGATGTTTTGGGAAGTGGCCGGTAAAGATTGTTCCGCCATCAACTGGGAACCGCCGGCAAACAAGAGAACATTGAACCGGTCTGTTGGGCGGAGGTTGCCGATGAGATCCTTGAGCAATTTTTTGGAAATATCCAGAGGAAAGCCGTGCATGGATCCGGATACATCAACGATGAAGATATACTCACGGGGCGGGATCTGGCTTTTCATTACCTTTTTGGGCGGCTGCATCATGAGCAGAAAAAATTTTTCACTCTCTCCTTCAAAAAGAAGAAGGCCGGTTTGAATCTTATCGCCGGCAAGCCGATATTTCAAAATAAAGTCCCGGTTGCCGCCATTGCTTTCAGTCGGATCAAGATTAATGTTGGCAAAGGAAGGACTCTTGTAATCGATGCGGGTCTTGTGTGAAGTACAGGCAATGTCTTTAATGGGAAGACCTGCTGCGATATGGACAGACATATTGAACATATAAGTGGGCGGTTCTCCCTGACGGAGATAAGGATTGGAAGTCCATGTTTCAGCAGAGCCCGTATCATCGGACTGCTGATCCACGTACCGTGGACCCACAACCGTGGGATAGGCGAATTTGTAAACTTTGTCCGTGGGAATCAGAAGTTCGGTATATTTGAGTTCAACTTTTATGACATCGGAAGGCAGGATATTGGCCACATTCATCTGAAAAACATTCGGCCGGTGTTGTTCCAGAAGCGATGCGCTTTTTCCGTCCTGTTTGGCCTGATTGTATTCATGTCTCGCCTGCTCACGCTCGCGAATATTAGCTGTGATGGTCCGTTCGCCGATGGTCATTTTCATCCCGTAAACAGCGGCTTTTGTGGATGCCGGAAAGACATAGATGGCCTCTATGGGCTTTTTGCCTTCGTTCTTATAGACCTGTGTGACATTGACATCGGCAATGACCCCTGAAATATGGACTTCAGCATGTGTGGATTTCAAAGGGAGCCGATCCACATCCGGGTCATCACTCTGGACCAGGAAATAAGGGGACAAGGTTTTGTCGACATTGGTTTCTTGCTGTGCGTACGAAACAGCGGTTGTCATCAACATAACGGCGAGAATGACGATGATACAAAATTTTTTCTTGAGAATCATTTTTTTTACCTCCTGTATTTTTTTGTTCTTTGGTTTCATTAGACAAGGAGGGGGGCAAAAGGTTCCCAAAAAAATAAAATTCTTCTCCAACTTAGTTGGAAAAGAGGGTTCAAGGATTCAAGGGGTCAAGGATTCAAGCGTTTGTTTTCTAAAGACTTTATCATCGCCTTTAACATTCTTTCGATTTCTGCGATGTTTTTTTAATGAAATCAGATTTTAATACAAAGTATTATTTGACAGCGCAGGCATTAGAAAAATAGAAACAACAGATCTTCTAATCTGTGAAGTTAGACCGTATCTTTCTGTCTTTGGGAATTTTGATGTTATTTTATATATCTTTAAACAGAGTTCGTATGACTATTGGCAGACTTTCAAGTATTTGGAATTCTTTAGCATTTCACTCGAATCCTTGAATCCATGCCCGAGGCAGGCAAGCCTTGACCCCTTGTACCCTTTGGGATTACACCTACTCAATT
>JAOUGB010000460.1 GCA_029857875.1 Desulfobacteraceae bacterium
GGGGGCTTCGGCAATCAGGGCTTGGAAGTCCCGACCGCTCCGGCTGAGTTTTTTAACGCGGGTCTGCAATTGGACCGTGACGCACGGATGATCCATGCATTTCTTGATTTCGGTCCAGAGATGACAGAACGCGCAGTGATCCGTCGGGTACACCTTTTCAAGCTTTGCGACGTTGCCGCCCAGAAAAGATCCCCGCTCAACAAGATGAACAGAGGCGCCGGTTGCGGCCAGGTCCAATGCGGCAGTGATGCCGGCCACGCCGCCTCCGATAATCAGCATTTTCTTTGGCGAATACGCTTTTCCCAAATGAGCACACATTCTGCTTACAGTTTCTTTTCGACGAATCCGTAACGATCGAGCAGCGTTCTGATCCGGTTTACAAACCACGTTTTAAAGTCCGGGGGAGGAAACTCGTAAGGTCCCACACGGTTCTCGAGACGCCTTGCAAATCGGATGTCGGGACGCTCAAACCGTCTGGCATCCCTATAAGATATTATCACTGCTTTGGGCTCCATGGAACAACTTCGGACACAGATACCGCAACCATTGCATTTTTCCGCATCAAGAACCGGATAGCGTCTCTCTTTCAGCGTAATCGCCTTGGTCGGACATTTTTTACTGCAGGCCTTGCATCGTTTTTTCTTCTGCCAAGCCAGGCACCGATCCCTATCGATGACTGCGGTGCCCAGATCCACCTCTTCCTTTGGGATCTTTTTCAGGGCGCTGGTGGGGCATTTGCGAATACATTCCATGCATATGACACAACGGGTTACATCCAGAACCGGCGTGCCGATATTCACCATGCCGTCAAGAAGGCCGGCAGGGTGAAGCGCCAGAGGCTGGCAGGCGTCGATGCATCTGTTGCAGCGACTGCAGAAGGCTAAAAAATCCGCTTCGGTCAACGCCCCGGGAGGTCTGGGCAGGGCCTCTGTCCTCTCTACTTTAAAAAGAGCAAAGAACGTGCCACAAACCGTTCCGCTGACGACAACATGCAGAAATCTTCTCCGCGAGATACTCATGATTCAGGGTAGAGATTCCAATAATTAGGGGGCAACAGTAGTACCCTCCCTGTGGAAAACAGTTTTCAGGACGGTGGAACAGGCGGGTAACGATTTCCGACCGTCCTGAAGTTTTTCTTTCCCGGCAGATAGCCCGAGGTTGAACTAGCCGATAGCGAACTCAAGCCCGAGATTTTTTAAGGTTTCTTTTGTCGGAAGTCCGTCGTCTCCCCAACTGAAGTAGGCGTAGTAATCATCCTGCATCTTCTTCATCTCTTCCGGGCTGACGACTGCTCCTTTCTTGGGACCTTCCGGGAGTTTTTCCGTCATAAGCCGTTTCGGCAGGACATCGTCTTTTCTCGATACGCCGGCTTCTCTCCTGTTGTAGCAACGCTCGAGTGTAATGATGCGTTTGCCCGTTGTCCAGTATTCTTCACCGGTCATGTTCCAGCCGCAGAGAGGATTCAGCATGGCTGTGAAAACATCCGGCGTATACTTGCCCCAGGGATAGCCGCCGACAAAGGAGCACATAACCAGCGAATTGAGCATGGCCCACTGGGCGTGCTTTTTGGGGTCCGTCCCTTCGTGATGGCAGCCGCCCCTCTGTCCCAGAGCATAACTGTAGCCCCTCCCTTTGTCGCCCCGGGGATCATGGGCGGCGAGTTCCTGGCCTTTCACATGGATGGCATAATATTCTGCGCCCTTGCCGATCTTTTCTCCCATTTGCTTTACGCCGAGGGCCAAAAGTTTGCCACCCTTGCCTTCCTTGTGTGCCACTTTCCGAATCATTTCGACCATGGCTTCGGAATCACCCCATTCGAGTTTCACGCCGTCCACGTCCTTGTAGGAAAGAATGCCTCTTTCGATCAGTTCCATGGTATACCCGAGCACATTTCCCATAGAGATGGTATCCACGCCCATGGCATCACACATTTCGATAGTCTTAACGTAAGGATCAAAATCGGCCACGCCACAGTTGCTTCCGAGCATGGTTCCGGTCTCATATTCAGGTGCTTCAGCGATCAACCCGCTGTAGTCTCCACCTCTGATAACCCCGACTTTCATGCAATGAACCGGACAGTTGGGGCAGGATTGGTGCCGCTTCCAGAATTCCCGGCCGGCCTGTTCTGCGCCGATCTCGACGATATCCGGATACCAGGTAGTCTGGAAATTTCTCGTGACCAGAGAGCCGGACACAAAATTTTTAAGCTCAAGGAGACCTGCCGTGCCCCAGCGTTTGATCCCCTGCCAGGCTTCAAGATCTACGGCAAGTTTCTTGGCCTTTTTGGCCGCATCGTGGAATTTGTCCTTGTCTGCGACCGGAACCCAGCCGGTCCCTTTGACGGCAACGGCCTTCAGGTTCTTGCTCCCCATCAGGGTGCCGCCACCGCTTCTTCCAGCAGCACGAAACCGATCGACGATCATGGCCGAATAGTTGACCTGGTTTTCACCGGCCGGACCGATGACAATGGTTCTAACGTCCGTATCCTTCAACTCCGTGATAATGGCGTCGTTTGTGGCATAGGTGTCTTTGCCCCAGAGCGTCTGTTTCGCATCCCTGAACTCCACCTTGTCGTTGTGGATGTAAAGCCAAACCGGCTCAGGAGATTTTCCCTTGATCAGAAAACCGTCCCAACCGGCCCACTTTATCTCGTTTCCAAAGTTGCCGCCGACCTCTGAGTGACCGTAAATACCGGTATAGGGGCTTTTAAAGGCGATGCTTAACCGGGTAGCGGGACAATAGGTGCCGTTCAAAGGGCCGGTTCCCATAAAGATAAAATTCTCTTTAGATCGGGGATCGGTGTTTGGTTTTAAATCGGTGTAAAGAAAATAGGCCCCCAGACCGGAGCCGCCGATGTATTTTCTGTAGACTTCATCCGGGATTGTCCGGGTTTTGAATTTTTTTGTTGAAAGGTCGATTTCCAGAATTTTTCCAAAGTATCCTCCTCTGGGTGTTGTCATGACTGTTACCTCCTTTCGCCTTTTTCATTGGGGTAGAAAAAATTCTTGTGAAGCGCTCTTGCGGCCTCTTCAGGGGTAACATCTCTGAACGCCATATTAACGCCGAATCCCAGCTTTCCCGCCTGTAGACAGGGGCCCTGGGGATTTCCG
>JAOUGB010000461.1 GCA_029857875.1 Desulfobacteraceae bacterium
TGACGAAAACCTCCTTCGATTTGACTCGGCCGGCAAGGCTATAGGAGGGTTGACTTCGATTTTGGGTAATATAGAGACCCGGATTGACTTAGGACCTGATTTCGAGCTTTCTTTTTTTTACGACATTGGCAGCGTCAGAAACGCTCTTGTCGACCAAGGTACGGATGGATTTCGTTCTTCAGTCGGAACAGGGCTGCACTATTTTACGCCCATCGGCCCCATCGGTGTCTATTACGGCCACAAACTGGATAGAAAACCTGGTGAAAGCGCGGGCCGGTTTCATTTTACAATAGGGTTTAGATTTTAAACAGACAATTGACGAAACCAGAAATAATTAAGGATTAGATTATGAAAACATATCCAATTCCAATGGTTCCCGGGCCGGTTAAATTGTCACAAACTGTGTTGGATGTTTATCAGACCAATTTTGGATCGGCGGATTTGGAAGCCGAATTTCTGGAATTATACAACAGGACTGAATCCAATCTGAAAATGATTCTTAGCACCAAAAACCGGGTCGTCATTCAATCCGGGGAAGGCATGCTGGCATTGTGGAGTGCTTTAAAAAGCTGTCTTCTCTCTGGAGATAGAGTGTTGGCCGTCGCCACCGGTGTTTTTGGCGACGGAATCGGCGACATGGCGCTTTCCATTGGTGCCGACGTAAATAAAATACGCTTGCCGTATAATGAAACCATTTCGGATATGTCTGAAATTGAGGCAGCCATTGTTCAATTCAAGCCGAAAATGATTACCGCGGTTCACTGCGAAACGCCATCCGGCACCTTAAATCCCATTGCTGAATTGGGGCGACTGAAACAACGCTATAATGTTCCCCTCCTGTATGTGGATGCCGTGGCCAGTGCCGGGGGTGCGCCTGTTTTAAGTGATGAGTGGAACATCGACCTGTGCCTGGGCGGATCCCAGAAGTGTTTGTCTTCTCTCCCGGACATGGCCTTTTTATCGGTGAGTGAATCAGCATGGGACATCATTCACAACGTCAATTATGTGGGGTATGATGCCTTGAAACCATTTTATAAGGCACAGGCAGAACATTATTTTCCGTATACGCCAAATTGGCAAGGAGTTGCGGGTCTTAACGCCGGAGCCGAGTTGATTCTGAATGAAGGACTGATCAACAGCTATGCCAGGCATGGAAAGGTTTCAGAATTTTGCCGTAACAAAATAATCGATATGGGATTGTCGCTTTTTCCGGCTTCGGATGCCGTACCGTCTCCGACGGTTACAGCCGTCAACGTTCCTGAAGGAGTTAATTGGCCGGAATTTAACTTACAACTTCGACAGCACGGACTTGTGGTGGGTGGGAGTTATGGGCCCATGGCCGGCAAGGTCTTTAGACTGGGGCATATGGGTACCCAGGCGGATATGGAACTTGTCAAACAGGCACTAAATGTTATTGAAATTGTTGTGGAAAAAATTTGACTCAATGATAATCACTTGCTTTTGTATATGGTTCGTTATAAGATTTAGCCAGAATTAACTGAGATATTCAAGAAGAAGTCAAAAAAAGAATTTTTTATTCAGAGGTGCAATATGTATGGAAACTGTCGCTTTGCCAGGTATGTCTGTTATTTTGTTACGATGACCATGTTGCTGATGAGTATGCCGGTGCAGACGGTTCAGGCGGCCATGATAAGAACGGAAACGGTGCTGACACTGTCGACGGCAAAAAACGTACGTGAAAACCTCAATCAATTTTTAAAAAGGGAAGATGTCAAGACCATAATGATGGCCCAGGGGATCAGCCCTATAGAAGCAAAAGCCCGCGTTGACAGTCTTTCCGATGCCGAAATCATGCAGATTGCCGATAAAATGGACCAGCTTCCTGCCGGCGGCAGCACATTTGGTGTTATTGTAGGGGCTGCGGTGATTATTTTCATTGTCCTTTTGATCACGGATATTTTGGGCTATACCGACATTTTTACATTTGTGAAACATCCCTCCAGCAAATAGTATGGCGGATTGCCAAAAATGTTTGCAATTTTTCTATATTGTACTGCTTTCTTGCGCCGGTATTTTGCTTTCAAGCTGTACCGGCTTCAATAAATTTGTAATGTTGGAAAAAGCAGGCAATGTGTCCCCTCGAGTTGAGATTGAAACGATTCCGTTTTATTCTCAGAAAGCATATCAATGCGGTCCTTCGGCCCTTGCAATGGTACTCAACTGGAGCGGCCTGCCGATTTCTCCCGAAGATCTGACCGCCGAGGTTTTTACACCTGAACGCAAAGGGAGCCTTCAATCGGCAATGGTCAGCGCGGTCCGCCGGAATGGCAGAATTGCATATGTGTTTGCGGGATTGAGTGATCTGTTCGCTGAAGTGGCTACCGGTCATCCGGTGATCATTTTACAGAATCTTGGGCTGTCCTGGTACCCTGTCTGGCATTATGCGGTGGTGGTCGGCTACGATTTTCCTGAAAAATATGTTATTCTTCGCTCAGGAAATATTCGCCGGAAACTCATGTCTTTTCAGGTTTTTGAAAAAACCTGGGCCCGGGGCAATTATTGGGGGCTTATAATTCTACAATCAAATCAACTGCCTGTCACGGTAAAAGAAGATCTGTTCCTAAAAGCTTTATTGGGGCTTGAAGAAGCCCGTCAGTTTCGGGCTGCCATCGATGGATACCATACAGCGCTGACGCAATGGCCGAAAAATCTCACTGCGCTTATCGGTATTGGCAATTGCTATTATGCCCTTGGAGAACTTGAAAATGCCGAGGAGGTTCTCAGAAAAGCCATCCGTTACCATCCAAAATCGGGTCCGGCGTTTAACAATCTTGCACAGATTTTCTTTGAGCAAGGGCGAAAACAGGAAGCCTTGGCGGCTGCAAAAAAGGCGGTTTCTTTGGGTGGTCCCATGAGTTCCGTATATCAAAAAACTCTTGAGGAGATCGAGAGACTCAATAGAAAATGACTCGAATTTCGAACTCTTTAATTCTGCTCTCCGAGGCGTAGGCTTTACGAGCCGGAGGCCGAATCCTTATTTAGTGTTAATTGGATAGGTCACATTCAAGTGAATATCGATGAAAGTGGTAATCACCATATATTTTCAAAAGATAGAAACACTATCAAAATGTGAACGTTAAATTG
>JAOUGB010000462.1 GCA_029857875.1 Desulfobacteraceae bacterium
GATGGACGAGCAGATAAAGTTGTTTTACGATGCAGAAAACGGTGGTTTTTTTATGACCCGAAAGGGGCATGATAAAAAAATCGATCTGCGGATCAAGGAGGATACGGACAGTGTAATACCTTCAGCAGGATCGGTGGCGGTGTCAAATGGATTGCGCCTTGCAAGGTTTGCCGATTCAAAGGAATATTCGGTCGTAGTGGAGCAAACTTTTAAAAGTATTTTGGCAAGAATTCATTCTCATCCGGATTCGGCACCGGAACTTCTGGTTGCTCTGATCACATCATTGACCCAACCGGTTGAAGTGATTATTGCCGGAGAACGGAACACTGCGGAAACGCGATCCATGCTGAAAACCGTAAATTCAGTGTATTATCCCGGGAAAATTGTGATCTTGGTGGATAATGACACAACCCAAAACAGGCTGGCCCAATCTCTTCCATTTATCGCATCGGTTAAAAAGATCGACAACAAAACAACGGCTTATGTTTGTACAGACAAAACATGTAAGCCGCCGGTTACGGACCCCGAAGCCGTCAAGCGCCTGCTAAATTGACAAAAAAGGTGTTAAGCTGGCTTTATCCAGATGGCGAAAAACCTTTGAAGAGATGGTTGTAAAATTTCACTGAATATGAGATAAAGAATACCAGAAGTTAGGACAAGCCTTTTTTAGCAGTATAGCCTTGCAACAAACTTTATAAGTCGGCGCCTACTTTAAACTTTGATCGGCAGTTAGCTGAAAATGGTATGTTTCAATAATTCAATGGCAGTTTTACCAAAAACAATCGAAGCCAAATCCATATAAAAGGAAATTCACATGTCTGAAAAACCGATTAAACTGTATTCTTTGAGCACTTGCAGTCACTGCAAATCCACCAAGAAACTATTAAGTGACTGCACCGTTTTGTATGAATTTGTCGATGTTGATCTTTTAGAGGGTGAAGAACGTAAGGCCATACTGGAAGACGTTAGAAAATTCAACCCGAAATGCTCTTTTCCGACCATCATCATTGGAGATAAGGTCATTGTAGGGTTTAAAGAAGAGGAAATCAAGGAGGCGCTGGGTTTGTAATGGAAGTCGAAAAACTTTATGAAATGTTAAAAAAAATTCAGGAACCAAAGGGATACTATTTTAACATTGATAAAAAACGGGTATTTGAACTGCTGGAGGCGCTGATTACCAATAAAGAACGGTATGGCTATATGGCCTGTCCTTGCAGACTGGCTTCCGGTATTAAAGAAAACGACGGGGACATTATCTGCCCATGCGTTTACCGGAAGCCGGATGTTGAAGAATACGGGAGCTGCTACTGCAACCTTTATGTCTCAACAGAGTGGAACCAGAATAAAATTCCCCATGAATATGTCCCCGAGCGGCGTCCTCCTGAAAAAATGATCTTTTAATTCAAGTGTCGAATCCGGATTATGATTTTACCTTCCCGCCAGAGGCGGACAAGAAAAAATTGTCCCGGTCTGCTATGCTTTTTTGATGTCGCTGAAAATAAGGCTTATAGCCCTTTAGGGCGGAGAGCTTCTTTAAACGGCTTGCTCCTGCTCTTCTTTTTCTTTGATATGTTTTATTTGTTCTCTCTGTTGACTGCGTCTATCTAAACCCTTTCTACGATCTATACTGGATCGGCGCTCAGGAATGTGTACAGCATAGGAAAATCTGCGGCGATCAGTCCCTGAGCGCCTGTCACCATTGTCGAAAAATATTTTTCTGTTCATGATAACCACTTTTTCAATATTTTTTTTCGCCAAACACCTGCAAGACCAAACATACCGGAACCTAAAGGCAGTATGGTTGCGGAATTTGAGGCCGGATTTTATCGATATCTCAGGATCATAACTACATGTTATCGTTATATAAAGAATTTTGATCACTATTAGATGCAAATATCGTGCAAAAGCCATTTGTTTAGTGTATTTAATGAATATAAAGTAATAATATCATATAGATAGAAAATATTGCTTGATAACTGCAACGATGAAGTTATAAGGACAATCGTGAGTTTTATGTAATATATTGCTTAAAAATTAGGTGGTTTTTTATACAGTCATAATAACAAGGGAAGCTGCCGGCAGAATTCGAAAAAGAAATAAGAGGTGCGATGTTCAAAAAAAAGGCCCGAACGAATCGGGCCTATCAACAACAACTAATGTCTCAAAACGAACGAAGCAACCGTCAAATTTCGTGCTTGATTTTCGCTAGCACCTCAGGAGTGGGCTTTGGCAGTCCAGCGATTCTCCATGCGACAATCGGGTCAGGGAATTGCTGATAATGACAATCTTTTGTTTGCTTGACATTCTTACACACAGCACGGAGTATTGGGAAAGCCTCGAATTTTTTGTAATAGTCCCTCATAAATTTAAGAATCTCCATTCTTTCCTGGGTCAAAGGACATTCCTGGGAAACCCCTTCTTTGTCGGCCAACGCACAGGCTACATTCTCGTTCCAGTCTTCAAAGTTGCGCAGATATCCTTCACCATCCAAATCGATGTTAAGATCTACATGTTCAAGTGTCATAATATGTTACCTCCCGTAGTACAAGCCATCTCAAAAATATATCTAACGCCCAATTACGGCGTTGCAAGCCTCTTCAAAATGCTCACATACTCCCATGTATGCTCCGCTTTTTCATCGGCTCGCGCCTTGTCCTTGAACGTAATCTGCATTTTTGAGATGGCGTGTAGTTATTCTCTCTAGTTTCGTATCCGAATATGGTTAAAAAGTTTTTGACTTAGCGGGCCGAAATAAATTTTTTGAGAAAAGATATGTCATTAAAAATTTTTCCGGCCTGCTTCCCTTTACTGGAGTAGCTGAAAATAAAGGGTGTGAAACTTGGGTATTTAATTAAAAGTAAGGATGACCGGAAGGTTGTCAAGACGGGATTCAGGTAACAGCTTGGTAGAGGTTTTTGGCGTGGTAAGAACTCCGGACAAACGGCCCGCTGGCCACTTCGGCAAATCCTATTTCAAGAGCAATTTTACGCCAGTTATCGAATTCTTTCGGCGGAATATAGCGTTCAACGGGAAGATGGGCTTTGGTGGGTTGTAGATACTGGCCTATGGTCACCAATTGACATCCTGCATCGAGAAGATCCCTT
>JAOUGB010000464.1 GCA_029857875.1 Desulfobacteraceae bacterium
TAACATGAAAGCAGAGTATTTTCAGAAGCCAGGGATAACCTTGTGAAAATTTCTCAAGGAAAGATTGAAGGCCTTTTGTCAAGGTTTCATCCAATTCTTTGCCAAGCTTTTTTAAAAGCATACCCATTTCAGCTTTGGAAAAAGCGGTCAGAATTATTTTTCGGCATTCATCGGCAACAGCATCAAGCTGTTTATTGGAAAATGCATGGCTCGATAAAACAAGGTCCTTGTCCCACGTGAAGCCCAGAATAATATTTGTGTGTTTCTCGACGATTTTCAGAAAAAGGTCTTTAATCTGATTCAGCACATCTGGTAGAAAGAGAATATTTTCAAACTGGTCGAAAAAGATGAACAGCAGTTTGTTTTGGGATTCAAGAATTTGACCGGTGTCGAGAATTATGCGTACAGCACTGCCAAATCCTGATATCTTCTTCTTTTGATCTGTTTCGACGATCCGTCCATCAAGATCCCCGAATTTCCCCACGGTATATTCTATGACACGCGGAATGAACGTTGATGATGACGCTGTTCGGCAATCTACGGCAACCGCAAAGTGCCCCATCTTTTTCAAATGTTCCACGCTCGCCAGCACCATTGAACTTTTTCCCCAGCCAGTGGGTCCCTCGAATACAATACCGCGATGTGTGGTCTGGTTATGGATGACTTGATCAGAAAACGAATCAAGAGTGCTGAAAAGGGATTTTCTACCCACAAAGTATCGGGGGGATGCGGGGAATTGGTACTCAAAACACGATGAACTTCCATTCACTTCAACAATTGGATCTGCATCCTGGAACAGGCCCGGCTGAAGCGGACCTGTCTTGCCCGTAGAAATGTTGTCAAAATTTGCAATTGCGGGATCCAGTTTTGTCAGATATCCGATGATGGATCGATCAGATATCAATTCACCTTTAACGTCAAAAAGTGCGATTTTATCCGGTGTTTTTCCCCCGTGTGAAATAATGGGATAGGCCCAAAACATGCCTTTTTCTGTATAAAGCAGAATGCCCTCACCGGGGTTTCCTATATCCGGAGGTATTCGATCGGCAATCTGGTCCGGACTCACATGCCCCGGCATTTGTGAAATCGCTTTCAGAGCATCGTCTTCGTCGTATAAAAAGGTGGTGACATGGGTATTATTTTTTATATGCTCTCGATAAAATTTTATGGCCGCACCGTCAAGACCGGGCAAGACGATGAAGAGGCCGTGACACCGTCTATCCGTGTGCCATTTTATCATATATCTGCCGAAAAAAGCCTGAAGGTCTCGTTCCGGCATGGGTGTTTCAGAAAACCTGCAGGCTGCATAAAACGGAAAACCTGTTTTCCTGTGTTTCCCTTGGACGTCAATTTCCATCTGAGCGGAATCTGAGTGCAGGATGTGGTCGACATGGTATCCATCGTGATTCAGAACCTGGGTCATCATTTCCGCAAACAACTTGCCCCGAGCCTGGGCCCGGATGTGCTGTGAACGACCTGACGCGAATATTCTCAACTTTCCCATATCGATATTGTTTCTTTCAACCTTGTTTTACCTAAGCTGAGCGTTTCAAATTTTTGAAATGGTTAATTTAATCATATTTTTAAGGTATTCTGACATTTTGAATTTCAATAATCTGAAACCCTTCGGGATTTCCAATTTCACCGCATCTACTGCGTCAGATGCCGTTCCGCATAGACGACTATAGCGAAACAACATCTTCCTTGTATCTGCGGCAAACTTGAAAATCGCTCAACTTAGGTATTATCATTCCCGGCATGTCCGGGTTTTCTGCTCACACCGCCAGTCCAAGCTTTTTCCGCTTGGCATTAACGTGCGCAAGGATAGTTTGAGCCGCCTTATTGGGATCTGTCTCAACATAAAATTTACCGCCTACCAGACCTTCCACATCATCGGTCAAAAGTTTAACCATATTTTTACTGCCGGAAACATAGGGTTGGCCGCCGATATGGGTCATTGCGCCTAAATTCACCGCCCATGTACCGATGGATACGGCTTTTTCAGTGATAAATTCCGGCGCAGAAGCCGCCACCGGCAAATCACTGATTTTCACCTTCAAGTATCCCGCAACGGCGTTTAAAACATCCTCAATGCGTGAGTTGTCCACACAGGAACCCATGTGCCAGCACGCTGGAAGCGCGGGTACGCCGTTGGCCTTTGCAACAGCTTTCAAAACCGCCTTCAGCCCTTCTCCGACACCGGGATATTCAGGGTTGGGCTCGAGCAACCCCCGCTGTCCGGCGACATGCGCCCAGCATCCGGTACCGACAACAAGAACATTTTGTGCCAAAAGCGTTTTTGTCAACACAAGATGACGGTACCCATAATGATCCCAGGGGGTAACGCATCCGACGATGGCTACGATCCCTCTGATATTGTTGCCAACAATGTTGTCAATCAATGGTTTGAGGGGATCCGAGGCGTTTACCTTGGACAACGCCCCGATGATTTGTTCAACGGAAAAACCGGCCATTATTTTTGCCGGTGGATGATCTGGAATCATCACCTTGTCCGGTTTTCGAAGTCTGAAGTTATCTACGGCTATTTTAACAATTTTTTGCGCAATCTCATCTGCTTTTTCCGGTTCAAACTCAATATGCGCTGCGCCGGTTATTTTAGCCTGAGGATTGGTGGTGATGATTTTTGTGTGAAAGTGCTGGGCAACCCGCTGAACGTTCGGCATAATACACTGAACATCAACCACCATGGCTTCCACCGCGCCGGTAACAATGGCCAGCTCTTGTTGTACCATGCTTCCGGCCAGGGGAACACCTCTTCGCATCAAAACCTCATTTCCGGTGCAGCATATGCCGATGACATTAATAGATTGTGGCGGGGATGGGTATTTCTCGGCAGCTTCAACTATTTTTTCGGAAAGAATCGGTTCATGGCCGTGAACAATAATGTTGATCCTGTCCTTTTTAATCACACTCAGATTGGCGAGGCTTGAAACCAGTTTCGGCGTGCCGAACAAAACATCCTGCATATCTGTGGCCGGGTGCAGTCCGCAGTAGCCGTCCACCAGTCCCAGTTTGAGAACGTCAGTAGCCAAATGGATCATATCGGCATCCACTCCCATGTGAGTTCTGTGGCAGGCCTG
>JAOUGB010000463.1 GCA_029857875.1 Desulfobacteraceae bacterium
CATGTCACATATTGCAGAAATCAAAAGTTCTGAATTGATAATTTCATATCGAAATCGAAATTTTATTTGAGTGGCCTGAATTGAAGGTTTAATACAAAAATTTAAAATTATTTCTCTTGGTTTTTTTACCCTCATTTTTTTTTAAAACTCGTCGATAGGTTTATTAATATCCCTCTAAATCGATAGGGTATATTTTTGTTCGATCCATTATAAGTCTGACAATGTCGATTTTTATAACATATGAATGATCAAGTAAAAAATCCGTCTTTGGACTGCAAGAATAGTTTAAACGGTTTGGTATGTTCTAAGCGTTTAAATGGAAACGGTTGTAATAGAGGTTTTACGCTAATTGAAGTATTTATTGTCATTGCAATTATTGGGTGCCTATCTGCCATCGCATTGCCCAATTATTTGCGATATAAAAATAACGCCATGATTGCGGTAGCCGTCACAGATATTCGAATGATAGAGAAACAGATCTCCCTTTTTGCTTTTGAAAATGATGGTCAACTTCCTGACAGCCTCAACGATCTAACCACTATTGGCACCATCAATGATCCTTGGGGGAATCCTTACGAATACTTAAGAATTGAAGGGGGAGATGTAAAGAAAATGGGGGAAATGCGGAGAAACATGGTGGATGTTCCGGTAAATCAGGATTATGATCTTTACAGCATGGGCAAAGATGGACAGAGTCAGTCATCCTTTAAGGTCAATGTAAGTCGGGACGATGTTGTTCGCGCATACGAAGGTCAGTATGTCGGTCTGGTTTCAGAACTTTAAAAGAGGTTTACCCAAATGAAGTTTAATACCAAAATCCCCGCAGCAAAAAAGGATATCTTGCCAGTATTTAGGCTACAAACGATTTCGCAGGCATTGTGATATCTGTAAAGATTTTGGGCTTTAAATTCCGGTCATACATAGACATAATGTTTGAAAGTTAAGAGGTCTGCCCCTTGCGACGTGGGTTAAGCTGTGCGACCAATAAAGGTCAAAACGGCCAAGAGCCATAACCAAGGAGGCAGACCATGAAACAAAGATTATTGTACGTGGGTTTAGATGTCCACAAAAAAACGACGGATGTTGCGATTGCAAGCGGCAGGTCAAACGGCAAGGTAAGGTCTTATGGTAAAATTACCACCACTCTTGATGCTTTAAACAAGTTGATTAAGAAGTTACAAGATGGCGATAAAGAGCTGCGATTTGTATACGAGGCAGGACCATGTGGCTATCAGATATACCGTCATCTTGATGCAAAGGGTATACACTGCGGTGTGGTGGCCCCATCAATGATTCCGCGGCGAAGTGGTGATCGGATTAAAACCGACCGTCGGGATGCGATTAATTTGGTGCGATTGTTTCGTGCCGGTGAATTAACCAGCATCTACGTGCCAACACCCGAGGATGAAGCCATCCGAGATCTTCTTCGTTGCAGAGATGATATGAGGCGCTTCGAGCGTAAAGCCCGCCAGCGGCTGTTATCATTTCTGTTACGCCATGGGCACCAATACAGCGGAAAGAGACACTGGACCAAGGGTTTTTATACCTGGCTGGCGACAGTACGCTTTTCTCACTCAGCCCAGCAGGTTACTCTCCAGGAATACATTGACGTAACAAATGAATGCAGTGAACGAATCAAGCGAATCACACAGCAAATACAAGTACACGTAGAAGAATGGAGCCGGGCTCCGTTTGTCAAAGCCTATCAAGCCTTGCGAGGTGTATCGATGATTGTGGCTACCACTGTGGTTGCAGAGATTGGCGACATGAACCGATTCCAAAACCCAAAACAGTTGATGGCCTATCTGGGACTTATCCCATCGGAGCATTCAAGCGGTAAAACCGTGCGCCGAGGTCCCATTACCAAAACCGGTAACAGCCATGTCCGACGGGTTTTAATTGAAGCGGCATGGACCTATAAAATGCAGGCACGAGTGTCGACCATACTTCTTAAGCGGCAAAAAGAATTACCCAAGAGCGTTTGTGATATTTCCTGGAAAGCACAGACCCGACTTTGCGCGAGGTATCGGCGGTTATATGCAAGAGGAAAATCCAGACAAACCGTGGTAACCGCAATTGCTCGGGAATTAAGTGCGTTTATTTGGGCAATCGACAAGGAAATACAGTTTGCGGTTTTATGATATGATTTTTACCAGTTTCCCTGAAGAGGTGTTACTGTGGAAAGGAGAACCCTCGTTTCTGCTATGGGAATCTTAAACTCCCGATTATAGACAGAGGAAGCTCCGCGACGAAAACAAGTCTTGCGGTACCCAGCCCGCGTATATCAGCATGATCATCCGTCGCTATTAAGTCGCGCTTCTTCAGGGAGTCTTTTTAATAATGAAAAACCTACCTTGAACAAGGGATGGACAACTGTTTTCTTATTGACACTTTCAAACATATCAGCAGTTATCTTGAACGTCGCAAATCGCCAACGGCAAAAAGAAGAGCGACGAGGAACGAGGAACGGCAATTTTTGGCGAGTGCATTTGCCTTGTTATGTTTCCTTAATTTCATTAAAAAAGATTATCCTCTTTTCCGAACTTGTGGTGTAATATTTTAAGTCTTGAAGATGATTCCTGTATAATGCGTTGGTTGATTTGGATTACTTCCTCAAACCAAGATGATTTTATTTCTTCTTTTACCTCGTCAGTAATCTCTCCTTTTAATAGTCCATAAGCGCTCTCACAAAGCTTTCCCTCATTATCAGGAACAAATTTAGCCAGTTCAACATAGCCCACTCTTAATGCATTGTAATACTTGTCGGTGATAATTGTTCTCGCAGTTTTTGGATATTTCTTTTTTAACTTAATCCATAACTCTTTGTTGTTTAAGAATTTAAGCAGGAGCTCGATTGCAGCTTCGATTTCTCTTTTATGATATGGGAGCCTTTTTTCGCAGACACCCAGAACCAATTTTGGAGTTTGTTCCAGTATAGCTCCATACTCGCTTATGATCTCGGATGCTAAATAAACAAAATTAGGATTATCCCATTCATCATGTTCACCATTCAAAATCTGTGAAAGAGCATAAGCCTTTTTCTTGGTTTTTGATCTAAAGAGATTTTTGAATTTCATATTTATTCAAACACGAAAGAAATT
>JAOUGB010000465.1 GCA_029857875.1 Desulfobacteraceae bacterium
GGCAATGGCCGATGATGAGTAAATAGAAGCCCCACTTTCGTTGACCAATATGACATGAACATCGTTAATGGACAAATTTTTAACAAAGTCTTCGGTTTCCCTGCCTGCGGTACCATTGCCGATGGCAATGGCTTCGATATGATACCTGTGGCACAGCATCTTAACTGTTTGCGCAGCCTCTTGGGTCTTTTTTTCAGACAGATGAGGATATATCGTCTCATGGTGAAGGAATTTCCCTTGTCTATCCAGGCAGACGATTTTACATCCTGTCCTGAACCCCGGGTCAATTCCCATAACCCTTTTGGCACCAAGGGGAGGGGCCAACAGGAGCTGTCGTAAGTTATCTTCAAATATCTTAATGGCCTCGGCATCGGCGCGTTCTTTTGAGACCAGACGCGTTTCTGTTTCCATGGATCGTGATAGAAGCCTTTTGTAGCTGTCGCGAACAGCGAGTTTAACCTGTTTTGAATCCTCTTTGTTTCCTTTGACAAAAAGCTTATCCAATATCGCGATTGAATCTTCTTCAGAAGGCGCTATGGTAAGGTTTAAGATGTCTTCTTTCTCTCCCCGCCGCATGGCAAGTATCCTGTGTGAAGGGGCTTTGGAAATAGGTTCTTCCCAATCAAAGTAGTCTTTATATTTGGCACCTTTTGATTCCATTCCGGACGAAACCACGCTTTTAATGGTCCCTTTTTCAGCAAATAACCGGCGCAACCATGCTCGAGCCTTGGAATCCTCATTGACCCATTCGGCAATAATATGTCCGGCACCGGTAAGTGCGTCCTCAGCTGAATCAATGTTTTTCTCAGAGTCTACAAAATTAGCGGCCAATACATATGGATCTTTTCCTGTTTGCTCAAATATGATCTTTGCAAGGGGCTCGAGGCCTTTTTCCATGGCTATAGTGGCTTTGGTTCGGCGCTTGGGCCGATAAGGGAGGTAGATATCTTCAAGGATCGCCATGGTTTCGGCTGCAAAAACCGCCTCTTTTAGTTCATCTGTAAGGTGTCCATGCTTCTCGAGAGATTTCAAAATAGTTTCCCGACGACTATCCAGTTCTTTAAGCTGGTTCAACCGGTCCCGAATCGATGTGATTTCAACTTCATCCAGACTCCCTGTCGCTTCCTTTCGATATCGCGCGATAAACGGAATCGTTGCTCCTTCTTCAAGAAGCACTTCAACCGCCTGAATCTGTGACTCGTTTATACCGAGTTCTTTCGCTATTGTGGATTGGTGCGTATGTTCCATAATATCCTTAGGTTTTTTGGATTTACTGAAGGCAACGTGATGATAAGTTCTGATTCCTTATTATTAGAATAAAGATTATTTTTCAATTCTAATAATGAATTGCTCCAATAGCATAAATAATCTTAACAACTTAGATTTTACCTTAAAAAATTTTCTCGGCAGCTGCTTTGTGCCGGCGTTACTGAAAATGAAGGATGTGAAACTGGAGTTAACAAATTGAAGATGTTAAGTTTAACAGGCAGGCAACTCTTGCGTTGACAGAATGATGAGATATCATAGTTAACGACCCTAAATCATTTCTGCCAATGCGTTCAGTGCCATACTGTATCCCTTGATACCTAATCCGGTAATCTGGGCGGTTACAACATCCGATATCAAAGATTTGTGTCGAAACGGTTCCCTTTTGTAGATATTTGAAATATGTATCTCGATGATCGGAATATCGAGGGCAAGCAGCGCATCGCGAATTGCGATACTGGTGTGGGTATATGCAGCAGGATTGATAATAATCCCTTTTTGAGTTGCAGCAGCTTCCTGGATCTTTTCGACAATGGCCCCTTCGTGATTAGACTGAAAGGCCTCAACGGAAATTCCTAGTTTTTTGCCTAAGTTTTTAAGGTCAGAATTAATTTCATCCAGTGTTATCTTACCGTATATTTCGGGCTCCCTTTTTCCCAGCATATTCAGATTGGGCCCGTGGATGACCAAAACTTTCATTTTGTTTTTCTCCTGATTCATCTGATTACTAACTCCTTGGTTCATGTTAACCTTTCCTGTTTTACATAGTAGGAAAGAGAAAAGAGGAAAGAGGATAAGGGAAACCACGGATGAACACGGATACACACAAATATTTTTAAAAATAAGAAAGTAAGAGGGTCAGAAGATCAGCCTCCGGCCCGGAGAGAAGGTCGGCACATCTTCTTGATTTCCAAACTTCTCACTTTCTAACCTTCTTATCTTCTAATTACATTTGCGTCCATTTGCGGTTATCTATTTTCTAATTCCTATTTCCTATTTTCTAACAGGATTATTATTCTCCGATTAGCTTTCGAAACTTAGAGATGGTTTTTTTATAGTCCGGGCTTTTGAAAATGGCCGATCCGGCCACAAAGACATCAACTCCGGCATCTGAAATATTTTTAATGGTTTTTTCGTTCACTCCGCCATCGATCTCGATAAGTAAGGACAGTCCCCGGTCTTGAATCATTTTGCGTAGGGCACGGATTTTGTCGATGCTGTTGGGTATGAACTTTTGACCGCCGAACCCCGGATTTACGCTCATGATCATGACAAAATCCACATCTTCAAGGATCCATTCAAGGGTGGATAGTGGCGTTGAAGGATTCAGTACCACACCGGCACGCAAATCCAGCGATTTTATCATCTGGATGGTCCGGTTTAAATGGATACAGGCTTCCACCTGAACTGAAATCAGGTCGGCGCCCGCCTTTGCAAAGTCTTCAATATAGCGGTCCGGATTTTCAATCATCAGGTGAACGTCAAGGGGGAGAGAAGTGATACGCCGTGCGGCTTTGACGATTAAAGGACCGATGGTGATGTTTGGTACAAAATGGCCGTCCATGACATCCACATGAATCCAGTCGGCTCCGGCTTGTTCAACAGATTGTATTTCATCTCCTAGTTTTGAAAAATCAGCAGACAGTATCGAGGGTGCAATATATTTCATTGTTGAATCTCCTGAGACCTTTGTAAAACCCCCTTTTTGCCCAATTTCTGCGTCAGACTCAAATTTTAATCCTCAAAATACTTAATGTATTCCTGTGGTTAAAATTTTCGCCTTTCCCTCCGGGGCGTAGGCCCTACGGGCCGGAGGCTTGAACTT
>JAOUGB010000466.1 GCA_029857875.1 Desulfobacteraceae bacterium
TGGTTCTTTCTGGTTCTTGCTACGCCGGTTCAGTTTTATACCGGATGGGATTACTATATAAACGGATATAAAAGCCTTAGAAATAAAAGCGCAAACATGGATGTTCTCGTGGCTATGGGATCATCCATCGCCTATTTCTATTCGATAACGATTTTACTTTTCCCAACGATGGGTCAACATGTCTATTTTGAAACCTCGGCGGTCATCATTACGCTCATTAAACTGGGCAAAATGCTCGAAGCCCGTACCAAAGGCAAAACCGGCGGCGCCATCCGAAAGCTGATCGGTCTTAAACCCAAAACCGCAACAATTGTGGATAACGGCAGGGAAATTGAGATCCCTTTAACCCGAGTCAGGGTGGGTAATGTTGTGATTGTCCGGCCGGGCGAACGGATTCCTGTAGACGGCATTATCCTCGAAGGAGAATCCTCAGTGGACGAATCGATGCTCAGCGGTGAGCCGATTCCGCTGGACAAGCATGTGAATGATTTTGTGGTGGGGGGAACCATAAACGGTGAAGGACGGCTAAAGTTTGAAGCCACCCGTGTTGGAAAAGAAACCGCTCTTGCACAGATCATCAAACTGGTTCAGGAGGCCCAGGGGAGCAAGGCCCCCATCCAGGCCATTGCAGACCGGGTAGCGGCCATATTTGTGCCGGCTGTTATTGTTATTGCCCTGGTTACCTTTGGTCTTTGGTGGAGCATCACCGGTGAATTCGTGCCGGCCATGATCCGCCTGGTGGCGGTTCTCGTCATCGCCTGTCCGTGTGCCCTCGGTCTTGCGACACCAACGGCCATTATGGCCGGAACGGGGAAAGGTGCTGAAAAAGGGGTACTCTTTAAGAAAAGCGAAGCCCTTGAAACAGCCACAAAACTCAACACCATCGTACTCGATAAGACCGGAACCATCACCATGGGCAAACCCGCTGTGGTCGACATTATCTCCTTTGATCTCGATTTTGAAAACAACGATCAGCTTTTAAAACTTGCGGGTTCGGTCGAAAAAGGTTCCGAACATCCCCTGGGAAAGGCCATCGTTAATGAAGCAAAAAAACGGGGAATCGATCTTTGGGAGCCTGAAAACTTTAAAGCCTTGAGGGGTTTCGGGGTTGAAGCCAGGATCCAGGGGAAACGGGTAAAAATGGGAAAACCCAACTGGTTTCACTCAACCGGAATAGATATCGAACACGCCAAAAACAAAATCGATCAGCTCCAGACCCAGGGTAAAACAGTGATGGTTCTCGTAAGGGAAAATAAATTGTGTGGCCTTGTGGCCGTATCGGACACCCTGAAACCGGAATCAAAATCGGCGGTTGAACAGCTCCATGCACAGCATCTCAAAGTCGTCATGCTGACCGGAGACAATCTTCAGACCGCCCGGGCCATTGCTTCGGAAGTCAACATCGATGAGATTTTCGCCGAAGTCCGTCCCGAAGAAAAGTCATTCAAAATCAAAGCGCTTCAGGAAAAAGGCGAAAAAACCGGAATGGTGGGGGATGGAATCAACGACGCTCCGGCCCTTGCCCAGGCAGATGTCGGAATGGCCATCGGAACCGGAACAGATGTGGCCATTGAAACCGGGGATATTATCTTATCCAGTGGCAGCTTGACCGGCGTATCCAGAGCCATTCGAATCAGCCGCGCCACCATGGCCACTATCAAGCAAAACCTGTTTTTTGCATTTATTTACAATATCGTTCTCATTCCCGTTGCCGCCGGGATTCTTGCACCGTTTGAAATTGTTCCCCTATTTCTTAGGCAGCTGCACCCCATTCTTGCAGCGCTAGCCATGGCGCTCAGCAGTATCTCCGTGGTTTCAAACAGTCTTCGCTTGTATCACGCCAAAATCGAATAGCGCAACCCTTTCATGATAAGGTGGGCACCTCATGCTTTGTTATGATTTTCCAAGGAATGTGAAAATCGATAAGTAGTTGTAGGGCCCGATGTCTGTGGTTAACACTTTACGAAAGTCATGGGAGAATAATATTGCATCAAGTCTTTCCGGCGAAATTCTGATCTGGATAGGGGGTCCCGGCGGTCCTTCAATTTTGTTAAATTCAATAATGGCCAAGGAACCATTCGGTTTTAAAACTCTTTTCAATTCTTCCAGTGTTTCTTGATCCGTATTATCCTGTATCAGATCATGTAGAACGGTAGCCATGAGACAAACATCAACGCACCGGCTTTCGATTGGAATGTGGATGCTGATATCGGCAATACTGGCATGAATATTATTGATTTGTTTGATTTTAACTTCTTTGAGCAAATTATCGATCCCTTCTTTCCATAGATCAACAGCGTATATTATACCTTCTTCTCCAATATACTCTGAAGCAGCTATGGAATATGGGCCGCTGCCACACGCCAAATCAAGGAACGAAGTATCTTCTTTTAAGCGTAGCTCAGAAAACAATTTATATGAATCAATGAGATTAAAACTGCTTTTTCCTGCAGCGATGGGTTTTTCAGCCATTTAAACATCCTTTCCCTATGTCCAAAACACATCCGTTTGATATATTCCTAAATCGCGATCAACGAATATCGACAAAGGTTGAAATTGTTTATTTTGTCGGAGCAAAACGTTAATTTCTTTCAATTCTTTCCTGATATTTTGGATATAAATATCATTGACAGAACCTATATCCAGATATTTTTTCATGGTTTTCTTCTCTTTAAGTCATGTGTAATGGTCACCGAAATTAACCGCCCCAAATTATAAACCCTGATATTTTTTAGCATAGCGTATAATTGCGAAACCGGAGGGCTACTGAACCATATCATATCTTGTTATTCTTTTAGGTCAACTTTATACCCATATTGTCAATTTTCACTATTATTAAACGATATTTGCGGTGTTTGGGAAGGATCAGGAGAGCTGACAATATTTTTTACACACTGTTAAAGTTTACATCGACGCTCTTATCATTTTTACGTGAAACATTTTGAACATTTGATGACAAAAAAAACAACTGATTGAAAATATAAAAGAAATAAAAATGTTCATTCAGTAAGTTTTTTTGGAATGAAATTTGCTATAAATATTTACAGCTGGCAACAACATTGTTGGAAAAATTATTTAATTTTT
>JAOUGB010000467.1 GCA_029857875.1 Desulfobacteraceae bacterium
TCCGGTTAAGCGAGCCCAAAAAAAGGTGGGACGAAACGCTCCTTGCCCCTGTGGAAGCGGAAAGAAATATAAAAAGTGTTGCGGCCTATAATGTCAAGGGTGCAATTATTTTGATTGTGCTCTTTACAAAATCGGGCATCAATGATTATAATATTTATAAATAATAATTCCAACCCTGCTTATTTAGGGTTTAATTTTATCGAAACAGAGGGTTCGGACCAAATTCTTCAAGGGGCTAATCATGGAAAATGATTCAATGAACGGCTACAGCCCTGAAATAGAAGAAGACGTCGTTTCTGAAGTCGGGGATGATATTGATGAGCCTTCAATGTACAAAGTGCTCCTGCATAATGACGATTACACGACCATGGAGTTTGTGGTTGAAATCCTGATGATTGTTTTTAAGAAATCGCCGGAAGATGCCGTGAGGATCATGCTGAACGTTCACCACAAGGGTATCGGAATTTGCGGTGTATATACCTATGAAGTCTCGGAAACCAAGGTGAAGGCCGTTCATGCCCTGGCCCGACAGTACGGTTTCCCCCTGAAGTGTACAATGGAGAGAGAATAGACCAATGATCAGCAAAGAACTTAGCGAAACACTAGGTTTTGCAGTAAGAGAAGCCAAGAGAAGGCGCCACGAGTATGTCTGTATAGAACACTTGCTTTTTGCTATTTTATACGACAGTGAAGGTATAGAAATTATCGAAAATTGTGGTGGTAACGTTGAAAGTCTTAAAAACGCACTTGAATTATTTCTGAGCCAACAGATGGAAAGCGTTCCTGAGGAAAACGAATATGTCCTCCAGCAGACCGTCGGTTTTCAAAGGGTCATCCAGAGAGCGATTAATCATGTCCGATCTGCAGAAAAGCAGCAGGTCGATGTGAGTGACATACTGGCCTCGATTTTTCAGGAAAAAGATTCTCACGCTGAATATTTTCTGAGTTCAGAAGGGATTACCCGTCTTGATGTTTTAAGTTACATTTCTCACAATGTTTCCAAACCGGTGGATAAGGGATTGGATCCTTTTGTAAAAACAGAAAAAAGAGAGAAGAAGCGAAAGACCGATCCGCTGGAAGCGTTTACCATCGACCTCGTAAAATATGCAGCCCTGGGAAAGTTGGATCCTTTAATAGGAAGAGACCTCGAAATGGAGCGGACCATTCAGGTGCTATGCCGCAGACGCAAGAACAACCCAATTTTTGTTGGAGACCCCGGAGTTGGAAAAACAGCAATGGCCGAAGGTCTGGCTCTCCGGATAAATGATGGATCCATTCCCGAATTGCTTAAAAATGTTCGTATTTATTCCCTTGATCTTGGAGGCTTGCTCGCCGGTACTAAGTTTAGAGGTGACTTTGAAGAGCGTTTAAAAGGCGTTTTGTCTTCTTTGAAGCAGAAAAAAAGTGCTATTTTATTTATCGATGAAATTCATACTACGGTAGGTGCCGGGGCCACCAGCAGAGGTTCCATGGATGCTTCAAACATATTGAAACCAGCGTTGGCAACCGGTGAGCTGCGGTGTATAGGCTCTACAACTTATGAAGATTACAAGAATTTCTTTGAAAAAGACCGTGCCCTTTCGCGCAGATTTGAGAAAATCGAAATTTTGGAACCTCCGGTTAAAGAGACTTTTCAAATTTTAAAGGGACTGCGATCCCGTTATGAGGAACACCACGGCATTGTATATACGGATCAAGCCTTAAAAGCTGCAGCCGAGCTTTCTGCCAAATATATCAATGATCGCTATCTGCCTGACAAGGCGATAGATGTCATCGATGAAGCAGGGGCATTTGTTCGATTGTCCAATCTCCCACACAGAAAGAAGATCAATCCTAAGGATATTGAAAAAATTGTGGCCAAGATGGCCAGAATACCGACCATCAGTGTGTCGACCCCTGATCGAACAAAACTGGAGAACCTTGAAGAAAAGATCAAAGAGGTGGTTTTTGGACAGGACAATGCCATTAAATCCTTGGTCAAATCCATTAAGCGCTCCCGTGCCGGGCTCGGAGCACCCGAAAGGCCCATTGGATCATTTTTATTTGCCGGTCCAACAGGTGTTGGAAAGACAGAGGTGAGTCTGCAGGTTGCAAGGATTCTCGGTGTTCATTTTTTACGATTTGACATGAGTGAATATATGGAAAAACATGCTGTGGCCCGTCTGATTGGTGCACCGCCGGGTTATATCGGCTTTGATCAGGGCGGACTCTTGACAGATGATATCCGAAAGCACCCTTACAGCGTGCTTTTGTTTGACGAAATAGAAAAAGCGCATCCGGATATGTTTAACATCCTTCTACAGGTTTTAGATCATGCAACACTGACGGACAACAACGGCAAAAAGGCTGATTTTAGAAATGTCATTATCATGATGACCTCCAATGCCGGTACACGGGAGATGAGCACGCAAACCATCGGCTTTGGAGACAAGCAATATGATACGGAAAATAAGGGAAAACAAGCCATTGAAAAATTTTTCAGTCCGGAATTTAGAAACCGTCTCGACGGTATCATTCATTTCAACGCGTTGAATGAGGATATTATGAAAAAAGTGGTGGATAAGTTTATGAATGAGCTCAAAGGACAGCTTGTTGCTAAAAAAGTATCCATCAATCTTTCTACAGATGCACGGACATGGCTGGCCAAAAAAGGGCATGATCCGCGTTATGGCGCCAGACCATTGAGCCGATTGATACAAACTGAAATAAAAGATGTCCTGTCCGATGAGATTCTATTTGGGAGACTTGATAAAGGCGGTAATGTTCTTATTGATGTCGAAAATGAAAAGTTGACCTTTAACTACAATGCTAAGACTTCGTTAAGTGAGCATACTAGGGCATTAGAGACATCGGAATGATAAAATTCTAAAAGTGTTGATCCACTTAACGACTTGATGATAAGTGCCTGTTTTTCTTTTATCAGATACAATGGAATTTCCGCCACCCCACCTTGCATCCGAAGACGGATTGCTGGCTGTTGGCGGTGACCTGAGTCAAAAACGTCTTCTCCTTGCCTACCGTATGGGCATTTTCCCCTGGTTTTCAAATAATGAACCGATTCTTTGGTGGTCACCCGACCCTC
>JAOUGB010000468.1 GCA_029857875.1 Desulfobacteraceae bacterium
TCCATCAAAATCTTTATTGTGAAAAGGTGGTTTGGATGCGGACTGGAGTGGCGCCGAAAATAGCAGAAAATAAATTTGAGGAGTTGTGCAGTTGATCAAGCGAATAGTGCTTTTGGGAATGCTGTTGCTCACATTTCCGGCTGTAAACGGGTGGGCACTGCAACTGGTTGAAAAAGACGGGCTGCACCTTTACTTTCCTGAGAAGGAGGATCAAATTGCCGCACAATTGTTGGAAAACTTTCAGAAAATCGTCGCTTTCCTCTCAAGTGAAAACTTAACGATTCGCTATCCTTTGCATGTGGTTTTGGACGAAGACTTGGATTTACCCGAAGTTCGCGTACAAATGATTCCCCACCGCGAGATCCGCATCCCCCTGCGTGCTCCCGGCGTAATGGAAGACGGCTACACCGAGTCTGACCCCTGGACTTATTTTCTTTTCCGGGGTCTTTGTTTACAGGCCATATTCAGCGTTCGTGACGGCATCCCTGCCAAGGTGCATACGGTGCTTGGCGAAATCATTTCACCCAACATTGTCCTGCCGGAGTGGATTTTAGACGGCCTCTGCGCCTTGCTATACAAATTGTATCAAAACAAAACCCTGCTGGATCCCATCTCTGCCGAAATCTTCCGTACCACCGCCCCCCCTGACCTGGATTTGATCAGCAACCATCCCGAGCTTTGGCCGGGACATTATGGCTATATCATCTACGGTCGGCCTTTTGTCTTCTGGATTTATAAAAATTACGGATGGGATCGCCTCCTGGATTTCATCCAAAGACACGGACGCGGCATTATCCCGATTGAAATTGATTTGAAAGCCAGGGAAGCCTTTGGAACCACCTGGGGCGCTCTCTGGCAAAGCTTTAAAATGGAACACGACGTTGAAAATGATACGAACGAAGGTCTGCATATCACCGGATACTGGCCCGACCCCTTTATCTATTGGAATCGTTCCGGCATCTATCCCGGTGTAATAAAGCTGCAACGCCGGAGCCGTTACGGATTTATGGATGCGCATAAGATCCTGTGGTTATCAGAGTATGACGACAAAGGTATTTCCAGACTCATTGAGTACCAGGGCGATACATCCTGGCCATACGATCTCGATCATGTCTGGGATCCAGGCCCTGAGGGTGTGGCTGTCACCCGAAAGGGTCACCTTCCTTATCTGATGCTGCTGCCGAAAGGCAAGGTATCTTTAACAACCCGCCTTTGGGGCCCCCAGCTGGATGCGATTGCCCTTATTCCCGGACCGCCTGGTGTCATTCAGATGTCGGGCCCCGTTATGGACCAGCAGGGACGCGTTGCCGTGTCGGCCAATCTGAACGGCAACTGGGACATTTGGCTCTATGACAAAGCCTGGCACCGGATTACCACAGCGCCTTCCCTGGAGGTAGATCCTTGGATTCAAGAGGGCCGTCTGGTTTTTGCTTCCAATATTTCCGGCCGATTTCAAATCCACGACGCCCGCATGCAGCCGCTGACCCGGTGTAAAACCGCAGCGCTTTTGCCACGCCGGGACAACTATCTTTGCCTGGCAGCAAACGGCTGGCAGGTTGCAGCTCTGGAATTAGATGAAGGACCCCGGACTGAATTTAAAACCGACCGGAAGGACACCTCCGCCCCTCCCAAATCAGAATTTTCTTTAAACGCAAAACCTTACACACCCTTAAAAAGTATACTCCCGAATTATCTGGTACCCGATGCCTTCTACGACGGATCGGACTTTCAGATCGGCGTTGTTACCGAAGGCCGTGATGTCTCCGAAAAGTATACCATCGATGCCGGGTTGCGCTATGTATCAGGGACCGATTTTTTTTCCGGGCGATTGGGCGGAAAAATCAATGATGTCGGGGGTCGGCTGACACGTTATCCCCTGTCCTATACGACCCGGATGAGTCAGGTTGTCGATGAATCCCGCAATGAGTTCAGCTTTTTTTGGACACCGCTGGGCATCAAGGAGATCGAACTCTCAATGAATGGACGAGACTATGAACCCCTTGAGGGATCAGGGCCATCCGAGGACGAGTACTGGGCCGCTTCCAGCCTGAACAAAACCTTTGGCCGTCACCGCGTATGGCTCAACCTCGATGTTTTTACGGAAGGCAGCCAATCGCTGTTCGGAGGCGGCGTGCTCTGGTTCGGGGAGCAAATCTACACATCGCTTCACCTCGAGGCCGGCAAAACCTGGGGAGACTTAATCCCGGGGCATACCACTTTTCGAATCGGCGGAAACGTTGCGGAAGGTTACTTTACTCAGCGTCCCACCCGCTTGTTTCCTCTACGTGGATTCGACTCTAATATTCTGGAAGCCGGTCAGGCAATCACTTCCGGTATCGAGGTTTTTTGGCCGCTGGTCAACCTGCAGGCCGGATATAAAACCCTGCCTCTATACTTTCACCGTATCTATCTGGGCACCTTTGTCGATACCGGGATTGCCAGTGATCGTCCTTCCAGCAACGATATTCTGGTCGGCGCCGGATTTGAGCTGATCACCTCCCTGGAAATCGCCTGGGGCAACCTGTCGTCCTTTCGCATAGGATTCGCCTGGCCGCTGGAGCAGCCTGATGGTTTGAACGAAACCGGTCCGATCTTTATAATACAACTGGGTCGTCCACTATGATAAACGCGGCCTGAACGTTTAACGTTTAATACATTTGTCGATTTCTCTGGCTTAGCTTCAAATGTTTTTCTTAATATTTAAATGGTTATGTATTACTTCCTTCCGCTGCTATCCCAGTATTTTTAAAAACTATAAAGTAAAAGGTGGCCGATGATTACAGCCATTATTGCAGCTACTTTTGCGTCGGCAGTTCTTATAAATGAAACTGTAGTCAAGTCAAACGATGAGTCTATACCGGAACATTCTGCATCAAAACAGAAAGCACAAGATAATTGAAATTTATGCCAGAAAATGTTACAAGTCGATTTAAGGATCTTACCATTCGTCGACGAGTTTATAACCTTTTGCGTGAGGCGCAAACAACAAAGATCTCCTGTTCGACACGATTTGTTTCTTTATAAAAACCGGGAGCAAAAAAAATGCAGGATGAAATAAAGACCGTACAAAAACTGATCAAC
>JAOUGB010000469.1 GCA_029857875.1 Desulfobacteraceae bacterium
CGATACTCGATGCCCTGAAAAAGGATAAAAAACGAAAAGGAGACCGTATATATTTTGTAATGCTCAATGAGATCGGAAATGCCTTTGTGGACCAAATTCCGATAAAAGAACTCGAGGCCGTAATACACCATTTTTGTTAAACCCTAATTGATCGTAAACAAAATGGGAAAAATATATTATGTGTTTGATTAAAACAGCAATCCATTCATGGATGGATACATCTTGACACCAAGCGGCTCAATTGTTATCGAGCAAAATTGTAATACTGATCAATAAAGTGAGCCTGTTTATCCCGATGAAGCGGTGTTTTTCCGTTTGGTCGGTTATGGTGTTTTGTATTAAATTAAGGATAAGGTTCATTCAGTTTTCAATTTTAACACTATAAATCAGGAGGTTGAAAGAATGATAAAAAAATTTGGATGGTTCATGGCAGTTGTTCTGATACTTTTTATGATTTCAAACGGTAATGTGTTCGCCAAGGAATTTATCAACGGCATCGATGCCAACTTTCCACCCTTTGCTTATGTGGACAAAGCAGGAAATCCCGGTGGCTTTGATATTGATTCGGTGAACTGGATTGCAAAAAAAATGGGGTTTACGGTTAAACACCAGCCCATGGACTGGGACGGCATCATTCCCAATCTGGTAGCAAAAAAGATCGACTTTATCGCTTCTGGTATGAGCATCACCCCCGAACGACAGAAAGTGGTCAACTTTAGTAATCCGTATTGGACAATCAAGCAGGTCTTTGTGGCAAAAAAGGATTCCAAATTGACGGTGGACCAGGTGCTGAAAGGCAAAAAGCGTCTGGGAGTTCAGCGCGGAACCAGTGAAGCGGAATGGCTTAAAGACAATGCCGCCAAAAAGGGTTGGGATTTCGAGCTGGTTTACTATGACTCTGCACCTCTGGCCGTTGAAGACGTTCTCAACGGCCGCATCGCCGCTGCTGCAATGGACGATGCGCCGGCAATGGACGCTGAAAGCAAAAAACCCGTCAAGATCCTCGGCACCTTCGGCATGCATGACGAAGAATTCGGGTATGCGGTTCGCAAGCAGGATACCGAACTGCTGGACACGCTCAATAACGGGTTGAAAATGCTCATGGCGGATCCTTATTGGGATGAACTGGTTAAAAAATACCTCAGGAAATAGCCGGTCCAAATCACCGCCTGGGAACAAAGGAAATAATGGGAAGGCGTCAGGTTAACCTGCGCCTTCCTTTTTTTGAAGGCCTCTACCAACAATGCTTGATTCACTTATTGCCATTTTTGAAGCACTCCCCTACCTGTTGAAAGGTGCTCTGGTCACCTCAGGCATCGTTATCGGCGCCATGGGACTCGGTCTGGTTATGGGGGTTCACATGGCCGTTGGACAGGTTTACGGAAATCGCGCCGTCCGGTGGTTCGTGGGTCTTTACGTTTGGTTTTTCAGGGGAGTACCGGTTCTGGTGCTTCTGTTTCTTTTTTACTTTGGATTGTTCGCACTTCTCGGACTGAATCTGAGCGCCTTTGCTGCATCTATCCTTGTTCTGGGTATGACAACAGCGGCGTATCAGTCTCAAATTTTCAGAGGTGCAATTCTCTCGTTGCCCAGAGGACAGCTTCAAGCTGCCAGGGCATTGGGAATGAGCGATATTAAAGCCGTCATCAGCATTATTTTGCCCCAGGCTTTGAGGTTTTCCATACCCGGCTGGTCCAATGAGTATTCCATTATCCTCAAGGATTCCGCCCTTGCATTTGTTCTCGGAACTTCTGAAATCATGGCACGTAGCCATTTTGTTGCCTCAAGGACGTATCACTATCTGCCCCTTTACATAACGGCAGGATGCCTTTATTTTATTCTGACCTGGCTCGGGGTTCGGGCGTTATTGAAACTGGAAGCAAAGGTACGTATACCCGGCTATTCTCAATAAAGGTGAAGAATGACGAAGCCAAAAAAACCGATTCTGCGTGTCGAAAATATCTGTAAGATTCTCGGGGGAAAGGAAATCCTCAAATCCGTATCTCTCAGTCTTTACAAGGGGGAGTTAAAGGTGCTCATTGGACCGTCGGGCGCCGGCAAAAGCACCCTTCTTCAATGCATCAATTTCCTTATTCCCCCGGATAAAGGGCGTGTGTGGCTGGAAGAGGTTGAAATCCAAAGCCGCCGAAAACGCGATCTTTATGCATTTCGGCAGCAGGTCGGCATGATCTTTCAGGACTTTAACCTTTTCGATCATTTGAATGCACTGGAAAATGTCGCCATTGCACTTCGTAAAGTTAAAAAGATGAGCCGGCAGGCGGCCCGGGATCGCGCTGTTGCCGAACTTGAGCGGGTGGGGCTGGGGGATAAAACCACTCTGTATCCGGCTGAGCTGTCCGGCGGTCAGAAGCAGCGGGTTTCCATTGCCAGAGCCCTTGCCATGGATCCCAAAATCATGCTTTTGGACGAACCCACATCCGCCCTTGATCCGGAACTGATCGGCGAAGTTTTGTCCGTTATCCGGGATCTGGCCCGGGGGGGTATGACCATGATTCTGGCCACCCATCAGATCGGTTTTACCCGGTCTTTGGCCGATGAAGTGCTTTTTATGGAAAACGGCATTATTATTGAACAGGGATCACCCGAAGATCTCCTTTCTCCGGACGCATGTACCCGATCCAGGGATTTCTGCACCCGGCTCAATGAACTCTATGAAGAGAGTGTATAAATGGACACCATCTTTTTTACAGACCAGTTGATCCCGGCCCTGAACCGGGGATTGGTCATGTCCATAAAGCTCATCATCCCATCAGGACTAATCGGTCTGATGCTCGGAATCGTCATCGGGACGTTGAGAACATTCGGCCACTCTGCCGTTCGAAAAATAGCCAACGGATATGCCAACGTTTTCCGGGGGACGCCCTTGGTGGTACAGCTCTTTTTGCTCTATTTCGGACTCCCCAACCTTGGCATTTATTTAGACGCTTACACAGCAGCCGTCATTGGCTTTATTTTGTGCAGCGGCGCTTACCACTCCGAATATATTCGCGGCAGCCTATTGTCCATCAAAAAAGGACAATTTTTGGCAGCACAATCCATGGGATTTTCCACATTT
>JAOUGB010000470.1 GCA_029857875.1 Desulfobacteraceae bacterium
GCGTGGACATCGCAACCCTTCGCAAGCACAATCCCTCTTTGCGAACCCCGGTTTTTACGGAACAAAAATATGTCCCCAAAGGATATTCTTTAAGACTGCCGTCAGATGCCGTGCAAAACCGAATGGGAGCGACCTCGGAATTGCCCTTAAACATGTATAAACATCATCAGAAATCGAGTCGTATTTATCGGGTGAAAAAGGGCGATAACATCTCAAAAATTGCACAGATGCACGGAATCAAGGTATCCGATCTGATCATCGCCAACAAGATCAACTCAAATGGTGTCATTTATGTCAATCAAAATTTGCGACTGCCGTTGCCCGGTGAAGTAACGGATATGTCTGAAACACCGAACCTTTCCACCAATGAAATCCGTCAACAAAGAACACAAGCCCCGGGCATGGCGTCTTTACATTCATCTTCCGCATATGAGGCCACGACCCCGGCGTCCGAGCTGGAAATCGATCCGGATATCGTAGGAGGCAATCTGGAAGTTGAACGTGTGATGATAGAAAAAGGCAAGCCCGTGGGGATCATTCAGGTTGAAATGGAAGAAACTCTGGGGCACTTTGCGGAATGGCTTGAAATTCCAACGAGAATTATCCGAAGACTGAATAGATTTCCCTACAGCAAAACATTGCAGTTGCACATGAAAGTGAAAATTCCCCTTGATAAGATTTCGAAAGAACAATTTGAAGAAACGCGGTTTGAATACCACAAAAAAATTCAGGAGGATTTTTTCAGTTTCTATGGAATCGAATCCGTACAACTATACCAGCTCCAAAAAGGCGACAATGTCTGGAGCCTTTGCAATGATACTTTTGAAATGCCGGTTTGGCTGCTTAAAAAATATAATCCAAAAGTCGACTTCAATGATTTAAGATGTCCACAAAAACTCGTCATTCCAGTGATTAAAGAGATGACTCCGAATGCAGCAGATATTGTTCATGCGTCTCCGACAGTTCCTTCGGAGAGTTTTGAAGACGATACGGTTATCGAGAAATTCTGGTCCAATTCTTATTATCCTTTGTTTTTCATCGCCCTGATCATCGCCTTTATTATACACATGAAACCTCATGCGCCGGATCTTCGGCACAAATTCAAAACCGTGTTTGCTTTTATCCGGTGATTGTAAGGTTATAGAAAAACTGACAGCAACAGGATGTCTGATTGGTATGAGATAATGAAGAAAAGAAGCTGAATCCGATTTTAAGATAGAAACAGAATAGTTAGTTCGTAACAGTTTTCGTTTTCGACATGCTCAAAGAAAGGATGGTGGAGGCGGCGGGTGTCAAACCTAATTATTGTAATGAATTCTAATGTTTAGAAGTGATAACTAATGATATAAAATAATAAAATAAAAGGCTTTTTAGCCACCTACCCTTTCGGACATGATGTCATCATGTATCATTCAAAATCACCGTCAATCACAAAAAGATGGGAAATCGAAGTTATAAAGATCATTTATAATTTTAGATATCGAAGATGGAGGTTACTATGCTTATATGACATTTAATTTAAGCTTTTCAATACCCGCGTTTTATCGTGCCACTTTTAAAATAATCTCTTTTATCAAAAAATGAGTTCATTCTTCTTCTTTAATAAGATCCCTAACAAACATTTATTATTACTTGACAAGCACTTATTATTATAATATTTTTTAGTTTTATTAAAGATGCTTTTTGTTCGTTCCAGAAGCCATTTCCCCACCGGTTTAGGTGAGAAACACTTTGTTTTGCCTAACGATGATTTTGATAAAATTATGTTGTAGAAGCCATGAATTGGATGAAAAGTCGGATACTCTAACCAAGATAGTCCGGTAAAAGCGATTTTTAAACTAACAAAGCATTCAATACAAATAATGGTCGAACCCAATAACAAAGTTTATTAAATTTCTGTCACTGTTGATAGAAAAGTCTAATTCCTTAATCCTATTATTACACCTGCTCCTGTGGAGTTAATATCATTAACTCGTTTAAAACTTTGTATTCGGTTCATAAAAAACAATTTAATATCATCCTTTAAAGAGTTATCAATCCTATAAGGTTTGATAACTCGTGGCAGGATCATTATTAACGACGGAAGATTTTATCGTGAATGATATCATCGAGACAGCTTCTCTGCTTCCCTATATTGAGACTGACGGAACCGGGTTCCATATAAAGATGTCGGTTGCTGAGCAAAATGATTCTGCCCATCAAGCGTCTCCTTTTCCTTTTTTGGTCGTTTCTGATTCAGGACCATTTTCACGCATTATTGAAGCAAGCATTAATACGGATGCTCTAGCTCAGATTGAGCCTGTATTCCTTTTGACTCAGAAAGATGAGTATCCTTTGATAAAAGATGAACTATCGCCTATTGATAATCGTTCCATTGATCAATACTGGCAACGGACGTTTTCATTTCATTCCAGGGAAAAATTTGGTAGCCCTCCCTTGATATTGAGAGGTCAAATCAGCAAAAAAGGACAACTGCTCCCATATCAACCTTTATTGTTTTGCAAATATAAACAGATCTATTTTCAACCTTTATGTCCGGATTGTGGTATGTCGTTACAACAGTGTTATAATGACGCCATGCTTGAAGAATATGGACTCTTGCCTTATTCCGGATCCCTCAAACGCTATCTTTTTTGTCCATCATGTGTCGGCTCCAAAGAAATGTCCGACTTTTATGTATCCTCATTGGCTCCCAATGATCCTGGGTTTTTGAAAAATCGATTCGAATTAATAAAAAAATATGGTCAATTAAAAGAAATCGCAACCCCTGATACGCTTATGCCATGCCTTGATTGCACCAGACATCAAGAGTGCTACGATGCCGAACGTCTCGCGGTTTCAAGAATCTCGGTCTTTTCTTTTTATCCTTTTTATATGCTGATGTTCAAGGCTGATTCGGTCAACGCGCTTGATTTTATTTCTCTTGTGTCCGGCGGCTCATATAAAGAAATAAAAAAACAGCTTATTGCCAAACAACAACCGGGCAGACTAAGCCGCCTGCAAGTTTTGAAACAAAAAGGATCCATAGAAACACCCTTTTTCTTCATCAATGAGGATCGATATTTTCTTGAAG
>JAOUGB010000471.1 GCA_029857875.1 Desulfobacteraceae bacterium
TACTGTTCGATATTTTTCCGAAGAACATTTTCATGCCGGAGTCCCGCCACCCGATTCAGGATCACCCCTTTTATCGCAACATCAGGATCGAACTTCAAACACCCCAACACAGCCGCCGCCATGGTTCGGGTGGATTTTGTGCAGTCGATGCAAAGTACAACAGGGGCCTTAAGAAGCTTGGCCAATTCCGCGGTACTGGTACTGCCATGGATATCAATACCATCGTATAATCCACGATTTCCTTCGATAACTGAAATACCGTCTTTTGTAGAGTGGGATAAAAATGACTGAAAAATACGCGGTTTTTTAACCAGGAAGGTGTCCAGATTGTAGCAGGGCCGGCCGGCCGCAAGAGAAAGCCAGCCGGCGTCAATATAGTCCGGTCCTTTTTTAAAAGGAGTAATGTGTTTGCCCGATTCTTTCCATGCGGCAGTGATTCCGATGGATACGATGGTCTTCCCCGCTCCTCCCCGCAGGGCTGAAATTAAAATTCGGGGGAAATCCATATCTTCCTGCTGCATAAGGGACTTTTAAATAAACACAGGTTCCCGAGCGGCTGTTTCAAACAAACGATCTTTGGTTATTAATCTTCGTGCTCGGCATGTGCCTGTTTACCGGTGCCTTTGAGTCCGTAAAGGGATGTACTTCCGCTGGACCAGTATTCGAGAATTTCCTCTTGCACCATCTGGTTAATCAGCTTTTTAGCAACCCTGGGTTTTTCGCCGAGTATTTTAGCCAGGTCGTTAAAATAAAATTTGGACTTTACTTTTTGCTTCTTTGTCAATCCTTCGACGATTTTTTGTTTTGCCTCTTCGTAGTCCATTATCAAGCCTCTTTTTATTAGGGGGGTACATTTTTCTTAACGTACCCCCCCTATTGTGTTAATGATTAGAATTTAAATTGTGTGGTCTGGCGCCAGGTATAATACGCCGGATCACGGAAATCATCAATAAGGTGATGGGTGAACTCAAGTTCACACTTTTCAAAGAATCTCTCCCATCCAATCCTTTCCGCCCACTCACCCACACGTTCATATTTATTTGCGCCGGCTGCATAGGCTTCGACGATTTTCTTGATACAATCGGTGGTTTCCGGCCATCGTGGTGCATTATTGGGCAGAAACGCAACCACCACTTTTGAAAACTTTGGCGCGGTAATACGATTTGACACCTTGCCACCGGCCATAATCACGATACCGTCACCCACATCATCAGCCAACGGCATTGCCGGACACATGGTGTAGCAGTTGCCGCAGAACATGCACCTGGGTTCATTGACTGAAACACTGTTCACCTTGGTTCCGTCAGCAAGTTCCACCTTGGCAGGCTTGATGGCTGCCGTGGGACAGGCAGCAATGGCCAGGGGAATTTCGCACATCTTGTCCAGGTATTCATGGTCCAGCATGGGCGGCTTACGATGATACCCCAAAATAGCGATATCCGAACAGTGGACCGCGCCGCACATGTTCAAACAACATGCCAGGGATACGCGAAGCTGTGCCGGGAGTCGCATATTTTGAAAATCATCAAAAAGAACATCCATGGTGGCCTTTACCGGACCCGATGCGTCGGTGGCCGGTGTGTGGCAGTGTATCCAGCCCTGGGTATGTACGATATTGGTCACACCGGCGCCGGTGCCGCCGATGGGGAATTTGAAGCTGCCGCCGTCAAACTTGCGGCTTGCAAGATCCTGCTTTAACGGTTCAACCTTGTCTTTGCTGTCCACCATAAATTCGATGTTGTTGCGGGTGGTGAACCGTAGATATCCGTCACAATGTTTGTCAGCAATGTCACAGATTTCACGAATATGGGAAACGGACATCAAGCGTGCTCCGCCGACCCTTATGGAATAGACTTCATCGCCGGTCTCCGAAACATGAACCAGGACACCTGGTTCCAGAATCTCGTGATAGAGCCATTTGCCCTTGTTATTCTTAATCACCGGCGGATAGAATTCATCGTATTTTCTTGGACCGATGTCAGTTATTCTGTTTTCCATCGGCTTGTCAGGATTGTAACCTGAGGATATAAATGCCATGGTCAATACCCCCTATCTTAGATGGTGTTTTCTGAATTCGTTAACATCACGGTCAAACCCGCCTTCGACTTCCTCTTCTTTCCAGAATATGTACGGATTGTGACGCGGTTCCTGAACATGCTGGGGAACTGGCTTAATATTCGTCATCTCGAGCAATTTCTGGAAGCCTTGCCGTTTCATGAGTTCGCCGAGCCGTTCGCGGTTCTTCCCTTCTTCCATCCAATAGTCCCAGATGCTTTCAATGACCTCTTTGATTTCGTCGTAAGGCTCTTCAACCTTGATAAACGGAACCAAAAGCGAGCCCATCTGAGCGCCGTCAAGAATCGGTGCTTTGGCGCCGACCAGCATTGAACAACCCCGGTCTAAACCGACCCTTAAGGCTCTTGGCATGACATTGATGCAGTGCATGCATCTTGTGCACTCACGATTATCTATTTTCAGTTCTTTACCCTCCATCCACATACAATTGGTGGGGCAAAGGCCGATAACTTCTTTCTGGATGTCAAACGGGCCCCAGTCACGCCCGGCATGGGCACCGCCGTTGGGTGGAATCTCTCCGCCCACATAGGCCTTGACCGCTTCCTGATCGATTCGGATATCGTCCCGCCATGTACCGACAAAAGAGATGTCCGCACGTGCGATGGATGCCACGCAGCAATTGGGACACCCGTCAAATTTGAATTTGAACTTGTATGGGAATGCCGGCCGATGAAGCTCATCCTGATATTCATTGGTTAGCGCATGGCATATTGCCTGGGTGTCGAAGCAAGCCCATTCACAGCGAGCCTGTCCTACACAGTCGGAAGGGGTTCTCAGGTTTGACCCGGAGCCGCCCAGATCCTGATTCATATCATGAGTGAGTGTCCAAAAAATCTCTTCAAGCTGGGGCGTCGTCGTACCCAAAAGGATGATATCACCGGTGGACCCGTGCATGTTGGTGATGCCGCTGCCGCGAAATTCCCAGAGGTCGCAAATTTTTCTAAGATATTCAGCGGTATAAAACTTGCCGGCCGGCTGG
>JAOUGB010000472.1 GCA_029857875.1 Desulfobacteraceae bacterium
TATCCCATATTTTTCGAACCCCCAAGTTAAATTCAGTGGTGTTGCCTTCCAGATTAACGTTAAATGTGCCAAAATTTAATACCGCAACACCAACGTCCTGTTCATCCGAAGAATGTAGAAAGTCGATGGCAATGCTGATGGGCCAGCTTTTTGGTTTGAAGTCTATTAATATGCCTCCTTCAGATTGTTCGTCCAAGGGCTCCCAGTCGTCATCGTCAAGAATCTTTGCGCCCAAGAAAACATTCACATTTCCGGTCCAGGTGTTCGGGGTTGAATTTGATTGGGACATGGCTAAACCAGGAACGAGTATCCAACAAACCACAATAGACAAGATTATCGCTTTTCTCATCATTTTCTCCTTAGAATAGTCACGAAAGCCGGGTTAATTACAGATTCAAGCCCATCGGAAAAAATGGTACAAATTATATGCCAAATTTATAGTATTTTCATATCCTGCGATAAAATCTTTGAGGGGTGCTAAAAAACCTTTAAAAACTGTGGATAAGAAAAGAGCTGATACGATAATTCTATGGGATTCCTTTTTTCAGGAAGGCATTTATTCATGAGGAAGGATTGAGTGCACAGAAAAATGTGCATCAATGCACAATTTTCTGTGCATACGGGGATCAAAATTGCCAGTTAACTAATCGCTCTTTTCCACAATACCGATGAGGGTGTTTTTAAACCGTGTACCCGTTTTTGCAGATTCAGCTTGGAACACATCGGTTCCAACACAGTCTGAAAAACATTCATATGGGGTTTTATTGGGTACAATGTAAAGCGTTAAAGAAACGCTTTTTTCACTTCCGGGGACTTCAGGGGGATTTGCCATGTCGTCCATTGGGATAGGCCAATTCTCGGTAGCCAGCATTTCAAGGGATTCCATGAGGCCGTCCTGCCAATTTGAAAGCGCTTCATCTTCATCGGTATCCATGGGGATGGCGTCCAAACAAATCACCTGTTCCATTTCAGGCACAATTTCTATGAGGTGTTCGAGCACGGCCCGGCTGGTGGTGATAAACAGCCCGGAGGCCTGTGGGTCTTGCAACATAATAGATACCCAGGCATTTATCCGCTCTGTTGTCATGAAATGGCCTGGATCGTCTCTTTCCAGTACCTTGCGCGCAACAGCCCGGGCATGATCGTCGTCATCTTCCCATTTGAGGTTTTTCATGAAATCTTCTTCCATGGCTTCAATATCCATCAGATCCTGGTCCAATCCTTTCTTTTGAAGATCGAATTCTTGTGCCATGTGAAGAAATAGTTTGGCATTGAACAGGGGATCGGGTTTTTCTTCAGCTGGGATTTGCTTTCCGATTTTTTTAAGATCCGCCCTGATCTGTGAAGAAGCGCTTTCATCAAAAAAAGGAATTTTATTGGCCATGGCTGCTAAAAAAGCGGTTTCGGTTCCCTGGTGGATATTGACCCAAGCGCGATAGTCTTTGAGAATTTTGTCGAGAAATTCGCCGTTAACTTCTACAGGTATGCGTATGTCAAGAATTCCGTCTTGAGACAGTTCTTGCATTTCCTCCGGTATTTTTGTGCCGGAGATCTGATACACCGCTGTCTGACGAAAACAGGCGGATAGTGCCTTGCCCACGGATTTGGGAATATAGGTAAATGGGAAGTATATTGGGTTCATGATTCCTCTGTCAGAGTTCGTTAAATTGTTGATTGGTCTATTCGTTTTTTAACTAATCCATAGATCCTTACAGTTAAGCTGAAGGTCCCAGCTTGCTATGCGGCTAAATGTTGCATGTTCTTAACCGCCCATTCGCTTCGCTCATTCGAGTCACAGAGTTCGCGGAGATGTATATATTTCCCATCGCCGCTGAGAGGACGGCGATGGGAAAACTCTCAGCATCTTACGCTGCGGAAACGAGATAAGGCATCAATTCTTTGGTTGTGAGGTGCCAATACGGGCATTTTATTACCCGAAGGGTTGAGTCGTTTTGCTTTTCGGCGTCTCAGCGAAAAGCAAAAAAAATAACAAAAACTCTGCGCACTCTGCGACTTTGCGGTGAGTCATAAAGAATTCAAACCCTTTTAGGGATAGCATTTTGGCTGCACGCAACTATCCGGGCAACTTCGAATCTTTTATCGTAATCCCCCGGGTCTTGAGCTGATCCCGGATCTTGTCGGCAAGATCCCAGTTTTTTTCAAGCCTGGCCTGTTCTCTTTCTTTGATGAGACGCTGCACATCAGGATCATCATACGCATCTTCAAAATCAAAAAATTTCAGCACATCATCCAGATTGCGAAATGCATCTAAAATTTTCGACGCATCGTTTGTATCCAATCTGTTTTCCAAAATCAGAATGTTCACCTTTTTGACATTTTTGAATATGGAAGCCAAGGCCGCCGATATGTTCAGGTCATCATCCATGGCACTGACAAATCCCTGCTTGATGTCGTACAGCAACTGATCCAGTTCAGGGTAGGGCGATCCGCCCGGTTTTATGTGAATGAGCGAGTTGGTGCAGGAATCAAGCCGTTTTAGGGAGCGTTTTGCATCTTCGAGATGCTCTTTGGAAAACGTGATCGGTTTTCGATAATGGCCGGAAATGAGCCAGTACCTGATCTCCCTTCCGGAGTAACCCATGTCCGTTAGATCGGACAAGGTTTCCCCGTCGCCCTGTTCGTCTACTATTTTGCCGTGAACAAGAACCCGGTCGCAGTGTACCCAAAACCTGGCAAGGGGTTTTCCGGTCACCGCACCGGCAATGGCGATTTCGTTTTCGTGATGGGGGAAAACCAGCTCACGGCTGCTGGTATGAATATCATAGGTTTCTCCAAGATATTTCATGGCCATGGCCGTGCACTGAATATGCCATGAGGGACGGACGTTTCCCCAGTCGGTCTTTGTGAAAATTCCCCGTTTGAGCTCTGAGAGCTTGGATCGTTTTAACAACGTAAAATCTCTGGGATTGTCCTTTTCATATTCATCCAGATCCACGGTGGCGCCTAGTTTGATTTTGTCGAGATCAACCCCCGACAGCCGGCCGTAATCGGAAAAGCGGGAGATATCGAAATACAAGGATCTTAATTTTTCAT
>JAOUGB010000473.1 GCA_029857875.1 Desulfobacteraceae bacterium
TGAACCAGTTTCTCACCCCTTACGATATATTGCGTCTGAAACATCGACTCGATTTATCATCGCGTCTTTTTCTTGAGCGTTATACCACCCAACAGACCGGCCCTGAAACCGGTCTCCCCATAATCACTTTAAAAACAGATGATCCTCATAAACTTAAATGCCCGTTTGTGACTTCATCAGGATGCAGTGTTTATGAAGACCGCCCATCATCTTGCAGGACCTATCCGCTGGTGCGGATTGCATCTCGTTCCAGAGAAACAAACAAAATTTCGGAGCAGTACATCCTTTTAAAAGAACCGCACTGCCTGGGCTTTGAACAGGGACGAACCTGGACCATCCGGGAATGGATCGAAGATCAGGATGTTACCTTTTATAATGAAATGAATGATATGTTGCTGGAAATCATCGGTCTTAAAAATCGCCTCATTCCCGGCCCACTGGATATCAAGTCAAAATTTGCTTTTCACATGGCACTGTATGACATTGACACATTCAGATCTCACATATTTGAACAAAATATTCTTGATAATTGGAACTTGGACGAAAAAACTTTAGATACCCTGAAGAATGACGATGTTGAACTGTTAAAACTGGGGCATCGATGGATCAAAAAGATCCTTTTTTGTAAAATTGGACAGGATTAACAGGACACACAAGAAAGGGTGAAAATTATGAAAATCAAAAACAAAGTCGCTCTGGTGTTAGGCGCCGTAAAGGGCATCGGAAAAGGAATCGGGCTTGCCCTTGCACAGGAAGGGGCTAACATAGCCCTCAACTATTTTGACTGGGAAGAAAACCTGGATGAATTGCAGCAGGACTTTTCCCAAACCGGCCAGGATTATCTGATCATCCAAACAGACCTGCTTGAAACAGATAAAATTCCAGGGCTTGTCAATAAGGTCGTGGATCGTTTCGGCCGGCTCGATATTTTGATTAACAATATAGAGCGGGGGGGATGGCCGGTGGTCCACGGACCGTATGATCAAAAACAGTGGGATCTTGAAATGGCCACCACCCTGCGTGCAAAAAAATGGGTTTTTGAATCTGCCTTGCCACATCTTAAAGCTTCCGGAAACGGTGTTGTCATTAACCTTTCCTCCATTGCCGGTATTGTGGGACGGTCAGGTCCTGCCAGTTACATATTCAATGACGGTTATGCATCTGCAAATCGAGGTATTTCCCTTTTAACCGAAACGTGGGCACGCGTGGGAGCACCGGAAGTTCGCGTCAATGAAATTATGCTGGGATTGGTTGAAACCCGTCACGGTAGAAATACCCGGGGATGGGGCTTGCTCAGCGATAAACAAAAAGCGGCAATTATCGACCACACATTGCTTGCACGAATCGGCACCATAGCAGATGTGGTAAAAGCAGTACTTTTTATTATCAAGGATGCACCCTTTATGACCGGCAGCGTGGTAAGGCTTGATGGCGGCTATGTTTTGGGAGGCGATAAAGTTGCGCCCATGCCAAAAGGTGTGCTCTAATTCATAGGTACCATGACGTATTTTTATAAAGACAACTATCCCAGATAAGCTGAAGTCCTAAAATTTGAAGTTTGAAGTGCCTAAAGTGAGCTAAAGTTGAGGAACGCGCTTTCAGCGCGATCAATTATAATTAAAATTGATAGAATACCTTAACTTTAGGCACTTTAGTTCACTTTAGGCACTTTAAACTTTTGCATTCATAGAATGAAAAAAACCAAGTTATAAATATGTAACCGTATTTACGAATACATGTACTTAGCCTGAACGAAGGTGAAATGATTTTATTATGAATTCAACACAACATCTCATTGAAATTGCGCTCAAAGAAGATATCGGTCCGGGAGACATTACCACCGATAATCTTATAGACCCTCAACTTAAAGGCAAAGGGTTCATCATCGCCAAAGAGTCCCTTGTGGTTGCCGGTTTGAATGTGGCCAAACAGGTTTTCCAATACCTTGATTCAGAGGTTATATTCAGATCAGAATATAATGATGGTGATTTTGTAAAAAATGGTGTCACTTTGGCCAACGTTAACGGAAGACTTCGCGCACTGCTTTCCGGTGAGCGAACAGCCCTGAATTTCCTCCAGCATCTCTCGGGTATCTCAACTTTAGTGCGATCATATATGAGCGAACTTTCAGATAAAAATATACGACTGGTCGATACCCGCAAGACCACCCCGGGCTGGCGTGTATTGGAAAAATATGCCGTACGAGTGGGTGGCGCCTATAACCACAGGATAGGCCTGTATGACGGTGTTTTGATCAAAGATAATCACATCGCTGCTTTTGGGGGTATCAAAAAAGCGATTGACCACATCAGAACCCAGATATCCCATCTGTTAAAAATAGAGGTGGAGGTTTCCAGTCTGGATCAGGTCAAGGAAGCGCTGGAAGCCAATGCTGATGTCATCATGCTGGACAACATGACCATAAAACAGATAAAAGAGGCCACAGCCTTTATTGATAAAAGGGCGGTGGTTGAATTGTCCGGCGGTATAACAAAAGACGATCTTAAATCCCTGGCCGATACCGGCGTCGATATCATATCCGTAGGGGCTCTCACCCACTCTGCAAGATGCGTGGACATCAGTATGCAGATCAGCCAGAACTTATCATAAAAAATCCGGGCACAGAGAACCCGGCTTTGGTTTGCCCCTGAAAGGGGCTGTTTTACTTAAAACCATACAAGTTGAAAGTGCCTAAAGTGATCTAAAGTGCCTAAAGTTATGGTGTCGCTTCGCTCCGATGTTTTTATATAATTGACAGAATTCCTTAACTTTAGCTCACTTTAAACTTTAGTTCACTTCAAAGTCTTGCAGCGATTCTTCAGGCAGAGCCAAAGAACTCTGACCTGACTCTCCGAGGCGTAGGCTCTACGAACCGGAGGCCCAAAGGACTATGTTTTTTAAGGCAAAATAAACCTCATGATACTCGCGGCAGTATTTCTATTATCGCTTTCAGCTCTGTCTTTTGAAATACTCCTTGTCAGGGTTTTTTCCATCAGCCAGTGGAACCATCTGTCTTTCATGGTCATCAGCATCACTCTTTTTGGATTTGCCG
>JAOUGB010000474.1 GCA_029857875.1 Desulfobacteraceae bacterium
TTAGGCACTTTAGATCACTTTAGGCACTTTTAACTTGTCTGGCTTTCAGGGAAACAGCCCCTTTTAGGGGTTAACCAAAGCCTGGTCCTTTGGGCCAGGATTCTTTACTTTTATTTGTTATCACTATATGTTAAACAGTCTATCATATGTCAATACGTGAAGATTTCGAAAAACGAGAAAAAGGCTTTATAGCCCCTTTTGGATGTTTAAGTTCCAAATCACAGGGACGTCAGAGAGACGAAAAGGCCTGTTCTGTTCGTACAGCATTCCAACTGGATCGCGATCGAATTGTCTACTCGAGCGCTTTCAGACGGCTAAAACGCAAAACCCAGGTTTTCCTGTCTCCTATGGGAGATCATTATCGAACACGCTTAACACATACATTAGAAGTCTCTGAAATTGCAAGAACCATAGCGCGCGCCATGCGCCTGAACGAGGATCTTGTCGAGGCCATCGCCCTTGCACATGATCTCGGTCATCCACCCTTTGGTCACGGTGGCGAGACGGCGCTTAAAGAAATTTATTCACCGGATTTTTCACATCACCAACAGAGCTTGCGTATTGTTGATATTTTGGAACAAAACGGTAAAGGTCTAAATCTTACGTATGAGGTTCGCGACGGGATTTTAAAGCATTCCAAAGGATATGGAAAGATTATTCCCGACGATTCCTCCGAAATGGCGATTACTGTTGAAGGAAACATCGTTCGAATTGCCGATATTATGGCTTACCTGAATCATGATCTGGATGATGCCATCAAGAGTGGTGTTATCAATGCCGATCAGGTCCCGGAAACTTGCGAAAAAATCCTCGGTCACACACATTCCGAGCGTGCTACGGCAATGATCAAGGATCTGATTTCTCACAGCAAACCTCAAGACGGTATGCTGTATTTAAACGTGAGCGATGAAGTATTTAACGCCATGACCGAACTGAGGCAATTCCTTTATGAAAATGTCTATCGCTCACCCCGGGTTCATAACGAATTTATCAAGGCCAAGCGGATTCTGACCGAACTTTACACCTTTTTTCTTAATAACGAAACATTGCTTCAGAAAGAACTTAAGGCTATGGAAATGTCGAAGTGTAATCACAGCAGCCAATCCAAGGAAAGGATCGTTTGTGATTTGATCGCCAGCTTAACGGACCGGCGTGCACTCGATTTGTACTCAACCATCTTTTTCCCTTCGTCTCTGGTATAAAAGTTACTTGAATGATGGGTTTTCCGACCGTTACCCCGTATCCGTTATCCCGAATCCAGCCTCATATCTTTGCACCTTTTTTAAAGCGTCTAAAAGGGATATTTGCATCCATGGATCAAAAATACCAAGAGGCTGCCGACTATTATGGCTTCAACTGTATGGGTTGTGAGGATAACTGCTGCCTAACCCGCTTCTATCACTATACACTTGTTGAATACCTCTACATCAAGGAAGGGTTCCATTGTCTTGAAAATAAGAAACAGGTCGAGGTGAAGCAAAGGTCTTCGGCCGTATGCCGGAAAACCGATGAGGCCGATAAGAAGGGAAAGCCTGTGCAACAGATGTGCCCGGTCAATTTTGGGAGCCTTTGTGTCCTGTATCCGTATCGACCCATGATATGCAGGTTGCACGGTATTCCCCATGAACTCCAGAGGCCCGGCCAGGAAATATTAAATTCTCCGGGTTGTGGTACCTTTGCTCTGAAATGCCATGGAAAGAAGCGTTTTAAGTTTGACCGAACACCTTTTTACATGCAAATGGCAGCGTTGGAGAAGGAGATAAAGCAGGCAGTGGGGATGACGCAAAAGATTAAAATGACCGTTGCGCAGATGATCGTAACGTTTGGTGATGCGTAATGGGTGATAGGTAATTGGCAACACTTTAGCTTTTTGAAAACATTGCCGCTTCAGGTATAATTAAATTTTCGCTGAAAAAACTCGTGAATAAAGGCTCGTAATGAAAGAACCCGCCTGGGTTATTAATATAGATCTCTGCTTTAACAGAGAGTTTCGTCCATAAAATTAAATCGCCGATGGTTCTTTCAAAACGATCCCTAATTCACTCAGACAGCTTTCAGTCAAAAATTTAATCATACCTGAAGCTCCCTTGAAACCGATTCGATTCAAAAAATTAACCTATTACAATATTTGAAGAACTATGAAATATATAAAGGCTGAAGATATCGGCAAACTGCCCGGCAGAAGACTTAAAAAGAGTGACAGCTTTAAATTTCAATGTTACCCGGGGATTGCCTGTTTTAATCGATGCTGTCGTAATATCAACCTGTTTTTGTATCCTTATGACGTTATCCGCTTAAAAAATCAATTGCATATGACTTCCGATCAGTTTCTGGATAAATACGTGGATATTATTTTGAGGCCCTCCAATTTTTTTCCTGAAGTCCTTTTAACCATGTCAGACAACCCGGAGCAAACCTGCCCATTTTTAGACACGTCCGGTTGTACCGTTTACTCGGATCGTCCCGATACATGCCGTACCTTTCCAGTGGAACAGGGTGTTTTTTATGATGCCGAACATGACAAAACAGAGCCTATTTATTTTTTCAAACCTCCTGACTTTTGTTTGGGACAGCATGAAGAAAAAGAGTGGACAACCCAAACATGGTCAAAAGACCAAGATGCCGTGATATATAATAAAATGACCGCCCGCTGGTCAGAGTTGAAGCGGTTATTCCAAACAGACCCCTGGGGTTCTCAGGGGCCGGAAGGACCTATGGCGAAGATGGCGTTTATGGCCACGTATAATATCGATCAATTTCGTGATTTTTTATTTAAAAGCACTTTATTAAAACGGTATAAGGTAAAATCCAAAGTTTTAAAACAAATCCGTTCTGATGATGTGGAATTAATGAAATTTGGTTTTGAGTGGGTAAAATTTTACGTCTGGGGGATTCGATCCAAGCTCTTTAGGCTAAAGTAACTAACTAAGTGCATGTATTCTTAAATACGGTAACGTATTTTTGTTTTGATTTATTCATTCTATGCATGCAAAAGTTTAAAGTGCCTAAAGTGAACTAAAGTGAACTAAAGTGAACTAAAGTGCCTAA
>JAOUGB010000476.1 GCA_029857875.1 Desulfobacteraceae bacterium
AAAGAGGAAAGAGTAAACAGGAAAGTGAGAAGGTGGAGGTCGGGAGTCAGAAGTCGGAGGCAGATCAATTGAAAATAGATGGTTGAAAAGTGAAAATTTAAATTGCCGGAGTGAAGCGACGCCTTCAATCATCAATCATCAATCATCAATCCAATTATCAGCCTCCAAGATCCAATGGGCCGATTTTTAAATCAGCTTGAACAGATACTTCTTTTTTGTGATAGGTCAAAACAATAAAAAGCCCGAGACAGATCAGCATAAGGACGGCTCCTGATGGAAAGGCATGCCGGAGCCGGGTAACATCCATCATCAGTCCAGCCAACAGCGATCCCGCAAGCATCCCCAGACTATGAGCCATGGCCAAAAGGCCCATGACGGATCCCATGGCATCGATTTCGTTACCCTTTAAAACAGCAAGTGCCATGAGTGCGGGCATAGCAATGCCTCCGCCAAGGCCGAATAATACGCTGGCCAACAAAAGGTCCTCGAAGCTGCTGGCCCAGTAAAAAGAGAAAATCGCATAGGTGATGATCAATCCCCCTCCGACAATCATCAATTTTCGGTTTACCCGGTCTGCCATTAAACCCATGGGTACATGGAGCAATCCACTGGAAAAAACCCCCAATGTCACCAGAATTCCGATGGATGAGCTTGAAAGTGAAAACTCTAAATCAGCCAAAACCGGAAGAAAACTCCAGATGACGCCAATACATGCAGCATAGGCGAGCCTGAAAAGAGAAAGTCCGGCCATATTTCTGTCTCTCAGAACCCATTTCCATGCCATTGGTTCGATTCCCCTGGTGACAACCTGCTCCGATTTTGTAGGCGGCAGCAGTAAGAAACTTAATAAAAAACCTAAAAAAGTTAGAAATCCCATGGACGCAAAAGACGTGTCAAGGCTGAAGCGGTCGCGGATAACGCCTCCGATCAAAGGACCGATGCTCAGTCCAAGAAACATTGACATATTGAACAACCCCATGGTGAAACCTTCTTGGCCGGAAGGTGTTATGTCTCCCACATAGGCTTGAACAGCCGGCATGATCATCGCGGATGCAATCCCCTGGAGAAACCTTATGGCGATAAGGGATTCGACACTATTTGAAAGTATGAAGGCCAGGGAAACCACGGTATAAGCGAAAAGGCCTATAATAATGAACGGCTTCCGTCCTTTTTTATCTGACTGCCTGCCGAAATACGGGAGCAAAAATGTTCTGGATATGGAAAATGAGCCGAATATCAAACCGATGTATACACCGCTGGCACCGAGTTTGCTGGCATAGACCGGGAGCAGGGGAACGACGATTCCCACACCGGTGACGGTCCCGAACATTGAAAAAAACAGGGTGCCAAATATTTTTTTATCGATTTTTTTCATAAAAACGAAAATTATTCGCCACTCCCGTATTGCCGGAGTCAAAGAATTATGGCTCTGCCTGAAGAATCGCTGGAAGAGTTTGAAGTGAACTAAAGTTTAAAGTGAGCTAAAGTTAAGGAATTCTGCCAATTATATAAAATCAGCGGAGCGAAGCGACTCCATTAACTTTAGGCACTTTAGATCACTTTAGACACTTTTAACTTGTACGGCTTTAAGTAAAAAAGCCCCTACCAGGGGTTATATCAAAGCGGGGTCCCCTGGGTCCGGATGCTTTATTTTTGTGTTTTCTGGATATCAGCCAGCGTGGACTCGACTAAATTTCTTATTTCTAACAGCCTGGCCTCTGACAGGGCTTCAAAACGGAGTACGAGAGCCGGCTGGGTGTTGGATGCGCGAACCAGACCCCATCCGTCTTCAAACAGTACGCGAACCCCATCAATGTCGATGATATCGTATTTTTCACGAAAATATTCGGTCACTTTAGCAACGACGTTGAACTTTTTATCATCCGGACACTCAACGCGTATTTCAGGGGTTGAATAGGTCTTTGGGACATCCAGTAAAAGATCTGATATTTTCTTTTGGGTTTTGGCCAATATTTCAAGAAGCCTGCAACCGGCATAGGTGGCATCGTCATATCCGAAATACCGATCGGCGAAAAACATATGGCCGCTCATCTCGCCGGCCAGTTCGGCCTTTTCTTCTTTCATTTTCTTTTTAATCAAAGAGTGCCCTGTACGCCACATGATTGCCCGACCGCCGTGTTTTTCGATATCGTCATACATGGTTTTAGAACACTTCACTTCAGATATAAACGTAGCTCCGGGTTTTCTAGAAAGGATCTCCCTTGAAAAAATGATCATGAGCCTGTCACCGAATACAAGGTTCCCTTTTTCATCAACAACACCGATCCGATCGCCGTCACCATCAAATCCGATGCCGACATCCAATTTCTTTTCCTTGACCATGGCGATAAGATCCTGCATGTTCTTTTCCACGGTTGGATCGGCTTCATGATTGGGGAATCTGCCGTCCATATCACAGTAAATGTCATGTACTTCACACCCGAGGCGCTTGAGTATCGGTACAGCCACCACCCCTGCGGTTCCGTTTCCTGCATCCACTCCCACTTTGATCGGCCCGGCCAATGTGATGTTATTTTCTACAAATTCGCGATAGGGTGTGACAACGTCCGTTGTGGATCGAGAGCCTTTTCCCACGGCAAAGGATTTTTCATTGATAATTCCAAGAATTTTCTGGATGTCCTCCCCATGAATCGAATCCAAACCGATACAGAGTTTAAAGCCGTTATATTCTTTAGGGTTATGGCTGGCCGTTACCATCACCCCGCCTTGGGCGTCAAGATGCTGAATTGAAAAATAAAAAACCGGTGTGGGACAAATCCCAATGTCAACCACATCACATCCGGTTGACATCAAACCTTCAATGACCTTTTCAGAATACAGATCTGAAGTTAATCTGCAGTCCCTTCCCACAGTAAGTTTTGAACAGCCGTTTTCTCTGAGAAAAGTACCCACGCCTTTTCCAATCAGCACGACATCATCTTCTGTCATGTCTTTTTCAACAATTCCCCTGATGTCGTATTCTCTAAACATTTCCGGATTCATGACCCTCTCCTTTTTCACTATTCACTGTGGCTTAAGAT
>JAOUGB010000475.1 GCA_029857875.1 Desulfobacteraceae bacterium
AAAAATCCTCGCGGAACCCTGCGGCCGCAATACCGCTCCCGCCATTCTTTTGGCAATGCTCCAGGTGATTAAAAAAGAGAGCGATGCAGTGTTTTGTGTCTTTCCCGCAGATCATGTCATTCGGGATGAACGTGTATTTCACGAAAGATTGGAATCAGCAGTAAAACTTGCAGAAATGGGATATATTGTGACTTTTGGAATAACGCCGCATTATCCTGAAACCGGTTACGGTTATATCGAGGGCGGCGGAAAAATAGCCTTTGGGGCGCTTTCTGTAAAAAGATTTGTTGAAAAGCCTGACCTGAAAACCGCCGAGCAATATATTGAAGCGGGTAATTATTTTTGGAATAGCGGCATGTTTACCTTTAAGGCTTCGGTAATGATTCAGGAATTAGGTGTCCACCATTCTGAACTTCTTCATAAAATGAAGCAATTGCCTTTAGAAGGAACCCCGGTTTCCCTGAAAGATTACCAGCAGCTGCCGAACATTTCCATTGACTATGCAGTTATGGAAAAAACAGACAAAGCGGCTGTTTTGCCTTCAGATTTTGGTTGGAGCGACATTGGTTCATGGAAATCTCTTTATGATTTCATACCAAAGGATACAAACGGCAATGTCATCCAGGGCGACGTTATTTCAGAAAACACCCAAAATTCATTAATCATGGGACATGGGCGCCTGATCGCAACCAACAAAATTAAAAACATGGTTGTTGTGGAAACGCCGGACGCTGTTTTTGTTTCTGACATGGAAAACAGCCGTGACGTAAAATCTATCGTTGAAAAACTGAAGGAAAAGAGGAGAAGTGAATACCAAAAACATAAGACATCATTCCATATATGGGGAACCCTAACCAATCTGGAAGCAACGCCTGATTTCAGCATCGTAAGGCGCGACATTTATCCCGGCTCAAAATGTGAGATCAAAACCGATGGTTCAACTGTCAAACATCTGGTCGTGATTAAAGGCGTCGCCAAAACGACAACAAATAACCAGAGCAGATTTATCAATGCAGGGCAGTCCTTGGTGCTGCCGGAAAATCAGATGCTTATAATGGAAAACACCGGGGATGAATCACTAATTGTCATTGGCGTTAAAGCAAATTCAATGCCCACTGATTCATTAACCGTTTAAGTTAAAGGACAAAAATATGAGCGATAAAAGTGAAACATGTTTAAAATTGCTGGAGATGATCGATCAGAAAACAGCTGTCATTGGAATCATCGGCCTGGGCTATGTCGGGCTGCCTTTGGCCATTCATTTTGGGCGAAAAGGTTTTGGTGTTATCGGGTTTGATCTCGATTCAAGAAAGATCGACAAGCTCCTTCATGGAGAATCCTATATCAAGCACATTTCTTCCGAATCGATTAAGGAAATTTTCGATGCAAAACAATTTGATGTGACTATCGATTTTAGCCGTCTTAGCGAGGCGGATTGTATATTGATCTGTGTTCCGACGCCTCTTACGGAAAAGATGGAACCGGATTTGAGCTACCTTTTGCAAACAACGGAGACCATCGCCGAGAATTTACGCAAAGGACAATTGATTGTACTGGAGAGTACAACCTATCCCGGAACCACCCAGGAGATGCTTCTCCCTCGTCTTGCTTCAAACGATATGAAGGTCGGGGAGGACTTTTTTCTGGCCTTTTCCCCGGAAAGAGAAGATCCTGGGAACAAAAAATATACCGCCACGAATATTCCCAAGGTGGTGGGGGGTATTACCAGATCCTGCCTGGACGTCGCTAGTGCGATGTATAATTCCATCACCCGGGCCGTTCCTGTTTCTTCTACCCAGACAGCTGAACTGAGCAAGCTTTTGGAAAACACGTTTCGTTCCGTTAATATTGCCCTGGTGAACGAACTGAAAATTCTTGCACATAAAATGGGCATCGATCTTTTTGAAGTTATTGAGGCTGCGGCCACAAAACCTTTTGGTTATACCCCCTTTTATCCCGGGCCCGGTCTGGGTGGGCATTGCATTCCCATTGACCCTTTTTATCTTGCCTGGAAAGCCAAGGAATATGATTTTTCAACCCGTTTTATCCAACTTGCCGGAGAAATCAACGTTTCCATGCCGTATTATGTGATTGAAAAGACAATTGAGGCACTCAATAACCATCGAAAAAGCCTCAATGGCAGCCGTATTCTGGTTCTTGGTGCTGCATATAAAAAAGATATTGATGATGATAGAGAGTCTCCGGGATATGCCATTATGAAAATGCTTTTGGAAAAGGGTGCTATTGTAAATTATAATGATCCTTGGATACCAAAGCTGCATACCACCCGGAAATACAATTTTCAGATGGAATCGACTCCCATTACCCCGGAATTGCTTGCCAGTATGGATGCAGTAATCATCATTACCGATCATAGTGACTATAACTTTGCCGAAATTGTCGAGCACTCCAATCTGGTGATCGATACCCGTAATGCGACCAAAGGGATAAAAGGCGCAAGAGAAAAGGTCGTTATGGCATAAGAGGAGGAGGGAAGGGCGAAATATGAAAGGAATAATATTGGCTGGCGGTTCAGGAACCCGGTTGTATCCGATTACCCGTGTTGTAAGCAAACAGCTTTTACCGGTCTACGATAAACCGATGATCTATTACCCGCTGTCTGTTTTGATGCTGGCAGGCATCAGGGACATCCTTCTTATTTCCACGCCTGAGGATTTGCCTTTGTTTAAAAAACTCCTTGGAGACGGTTCGCAACTGGGGCTCTCCTTTTCTTATGAAGAACAACCTCGACCCGAAGGTCTGGCCCAGGCCTTTCTCATCGGCAAATCATTTATCGGGAAAGATCCGGTCTGTCTGATTTTAGGAGACAACATATTTTATGGACACAGCCTTACCGATATTCTAAAACGCGCAGTTCAACTCAAAGAGGGCGGTCTGATTTTCGGGTATCTGGTCAAAGATCCCAAACGTTACGGCGTTGTAGAATTTGATGAGCATGGCAATGTCATCGGTATCGAGGAGAAACCCAAAAAGCCAAAATCGAATTATGCCGTTCCAGGGTTATATGTCTTTGATAATGA
>JAOUGB010000020.1 GCA_029857875.1 Desulfobacteraceae bacterium
TGATATGTATAGCAGTTATGCAGAGCGGGGGGAAGTATTTTGTAAGGCGGTTGAAAATCTTGAAAATTCAGATCGGGATATAACGCATGGCCGGTGACAAACAAAAAAAACAAAATATTCGCAAACAGCCCCTGCAATACGATATCGCACTATTATTTCCAGTATTGTTCCTGGTGGGAATCGGTATTGTCATGGTCTACAGCGCGAGTTCGGCACTGGCCCTGAACAAGTTCGGAACGAGTTATTATTTTTTAAAAAAACAATCTATTTTTGCGTTGTTGGGTATTGTTATACTGGTCATCAGTTGCCATATTCCATATCATATTTTTCGTTCTTTGGCATATCCATTGCTTATCATGGCCGCTATACTTCTTTTTGCGATTCTTATTTCCGGATTCGGATATTCGGCAGGGGGGGCAAAACGGTGGTTTCGCATTGCCGGCTTTACGTTTCAGCCTTCTGAATTTGCCCGTTTTGTGCTGGTTATCTATCTGGCGTATTCAATGAACAAAAAAATGAATCGAATTAAGGAGTTTAAGGTCGGATTTTTGCCCCATTTTTTAGTCCTGTGCATGTTTACGGTTCTGATCATGTTACAGCCCGACTTCGGCTCTGTGGTTATTTTTGGTGCCATTACATGGATCATGCTTTTTGTCGGTGGGGTTCGTATTTCATATCTACTTGGATCGCTGGTCTTGGTCATCCCCATCATCTACTCTTTAATGGTCAGTGCCGATTATCGGATAGAGCGCATCATGTCCTTTATGAATCCCTGGCAATATTCAGCGGATAAAGGCTACCAGGTTGTCCATTCCCTATTGGCCTTCGGTACAGGGGGAATATGGGGCACCGGCATCGGCAAGGGCTATCAAAAACTGTTTTATCTCCCTGAACCTCACACCGATTTTATATTTTCGGTCATTGGAGAGGAACTCGGTCTTATAGGGGTTTTGATTATTCTGGGACTTTATACCGTGATTTTGTGGAGGGGGATATCCATTGCCAGAAACAGCGAAGATGCTTTCGGATCATTTGTGGCCATCGGCCTGACAACGGCAATAGGTTTGCAGATTTGCGTCAACATGGGGGTAGCTTTAGGACTCCTTCCGACCAAAGGGCTTACGCTGCCATTTTTAAGTTATGGCGGCACATCCCTTTTGATGAACATGGTGTCCATCGGGGTGCTGATGAACATCGGTTCAATGAAAAAGGTTCGCAATCGAGTGACCAGTGACGAGTGACCAGTGACAGATAGCAAACGGCAGTTATGGATCAAGACGATAAAAAAAATAGGGGGGAAAAAAAAGTTCGCCAGTTGCGAAATGCTACAAAAGCCCTTCGGGTCGTCATTGCAGGAGGGGGGACCGGCGGCCATCTTTTTCCGGGAATTGCCATTGCTCAGGAGTTTCTGGCAAAAAATGCTGAAAACAGTGTCTTGTTTGTGGGTACCGGGAAACCGTTTGAAATTTCGATTTTGTCGGAAACCGGTTTTGCCCATAAGCGCATTACAGCCGAGGGTTTCAAGGGGCGAGGGGTTTGGAATCAGCTTGTCTCGATCTCAAAAGTACCTAAAGGGATCATTGAATCGATTTTGATCCTTAAAGGCTTTAAACCGCATATAGTGATTGGCGTCGGCGGATACTCCGCAGGGCCTTTGGTCATGGGCGCCCGGTTTTTGGGGATTAAAATTGTTTTGCATGAGCAGAATATTCTGCCGGGGATCACCAATCGAATTCTTTCACGCTTTGCAGACCGGATATATGTTTCGTTTGCAGAAACGATAATGGGCGTGACACCCAAAAAAATCCGGCTTACCGGAAATCCGGTGAGAAAAGAAATCGTTCAATGCGCAGAAACGTTAAGAAATACAGATATCAAGGCGTCGAAAAAAGAGAAGAAATTCACGATCCTGATACTGGGCGGAAGCCAGGGGGCTCACAGTATAAATATGGCGCTTTTGGAAGCCCTTGAATATCTTGAAAATAGAGAAAATATATTTTTTGTGCATCAAACCGGCGCACAGGATGAGACACAGGTAAAGCAAAGGTATGACGAACACGGTATTGAAAACGATACACGGGCATTTTTCAAGGATATGGCCCGTCAGTATCAAAGCGCCGACCTCATTATATGCCGTGCAGGGGCAACCACTGTGGCGGAAATCAAAGCCATTGGCAAGGGGGTTATCTTTATTCCGTTTCCTTTTGCGGCAGATAACCATCAGGTATTAAACGCCCGATCTCTGGAAAAGGCAGGGGCTGGCGAGATGATTCTTGAAAAAGATCTTAGCGGCAAAGTCCTTGCAGAACGAATCAATTATTATGTTCAACGGCCGGAAGCCCTGCAACAAATGGCGTTACGGTCCAGGGATCTTGGACGTGTCGATGCAGCAGCGATGATTGTCGATGATTGTTATGAGTTGATTTCTTAATTACAAGTGTGAAGTGCCTAAAGTGATCTAAATTGCCTAAAGTTTTGGAATTGTGTCAATTTAATATGAACAACGGGAGCGCAGCGACTCCTTAATTTTAGCTCACTTCAAACTTTAGTTCACTTGTAACTTTTCCGGCTTATCCGGATTAGGTTAGTTAAACCAATAAAACCAAATGAGCTAACCGTATGTTTCTTAAAAAATACCATATTCACTTTGTGGGAATCGGCGGTATCGGAATGAGCGGGATTGCCGAGCTTTTGCTGAACCTCGGGTATAAGGTGTCCGGATCTGACATCAGTTCTTCAGATATAACCCGGCGCCTGGAACGCCTCGGGGGAATTGTATTTAAAGGTCATTCAGAAGAACAGATTCACGGGGCAGATGTTGTTGTAACATCATCGGCAGTCGGTCCCGAAAATGCCGAGGTTGTTGCCGCAGGCCGGGCGTCAATTCCGGTCATACCCAGAGCGGAGATGCTGGCGGAACTCATGCGTTTAAAATACAGTGTGGCAATCGCCGGGGCTCACGGCAAAACATCCACCACGTCGATTGTCGCCTCTGTACTGGCAAAAGGCGGGCTTGATCCAACGGTGGTTATCGGGGGGAAACTCAAAAGCATCGATTCCAATGCACTATTGGGAGAAGGAGATTATATCGTGGCAGAAGCCGACGAAAGTGACGGTTCTTTTCTTAAAATGTCCCCGACCATCGCAGTGGTAACAAATATCGATCGAGAACATCTCGATTATTATAAAGGCTTAAACCATATCCAAGAAGTCTTTTTGAAATTTATTGAAAAAATACCGTTTTACGGCCTGGCGGTTCTGTGTCTGGACAATGAGCCGATTCAAGAAATTATTCCGAACATTCAGAAACGTTTTACAACCTATGGAATGAGCACACAGGCCGATTTCAGGGCAAAAGACGTAGTTTTTGAAGGGTTAAAAAGCAGGTTCAAGGTGGATCATCTTGGAACGTTACTCGGAGAGATTTTATTGAATCTTCCGGGTATTCATAATGTTTACAATTCCCTGGCAAGTATCGCGGTGGGCATTGAGCTCGATATACCTTTTGAGGTTATAAAATCGGCGCTCCAAACTGCGGAAGGTGTTCAACGGCGCCTGGAAATTAAAGGTGAAAAAAAGGGGGTTACGGTTGTTGACGATTACGGCCATCACCCTACGGAGATTAAGACCACCCTGGAGGCCGCAAGGGAATGCTGGCCGGACAGGCGGGTTGTAGCGGTATTCCAGCCACACCGTTATTCCAGAACCCAGGCGCTTTTTGATGACTTCACCCGTGCGTTCTACCAATCGGACCTGCTCGTCGTTCTTCCCATCTATGCAGCCGGAGAAAAAGAGATAAAAGGCGTCGATGGGCAAGCCTTGTTTGAAGAAATTCAACGTCATGGGCATAAGGATGTCGTCTATGTGGAAAGTCTTGAAACAGCGGTTTCGCATCTGAAAACAATTTTAGTGTCGAATGATATTCTCCTTACACTGGGTGCAGGAGATGTTTGGAAAGTTGGTGAAATGCTGCTGAAAGAGTTGTGAAAGGACATGACGGTTGTGGCGCTTGACTCGGATTTAATCAAATGGCTTAAAAGCCGTTTTAAACATAACGTTAAATTTGGTGAACCGATGTCCGGGCACACATCGTTGCGCGTCGGCGGACCGGCCGAGGCTTTTGTAACACCTGAGAACGTTGAAGATTTAGAAACGCTGGTCAAATGGTCGTGGGATAGAAGACTTTCTTATCTGGTCATTGGCAGGGGCACCAATCTTTTGGTCAAGGACAACGGCATCCCTGGCATTGCCATTTCTTTGACAAAGTGCCTGAAAAAAATTGATCAGACCGAAACGCACACCGACGGTGTGATTGTTACGGCTATGGCAGGTGTAAATCTGAAAACCCTGTGTGCTTATGCCCTGAAACAGGGCCTTGAAGGCATGAATTTTGCCCTGGGGATTCCCGGAACGGTTGGCGGAGGCATTATAATGAATGCCGGAACGTCTCATGGTTCCATGGAAAATGTACTTGAATCCATAAATGTTCTTTTGCCCACAGGTCGTACACGCAGAATAAAAAAAGAAGCGCTCGATTTTGATTATCGGAAGCTTTCATGGAGCCCGGAGTTGACGGATGGTCATCTCGATCAAACGGTTATTTTGGACGGCCGATTCTGTCTTTGTCCTTCGGATCCCGAAGTACTCAAAAAAACGGCCCGAGAAATAATAAGAACACGCAAGCAAAGGCAGCCCATTGGTTTGCCGAGTGCAGGATGTTTCTTTAAAAATCCGGTATCCGGAGAAACCGCCGGCCAGCTTATTGAGATGGCCGGTCTGAAGGGAAAATCCGTTGGCGGTGCGGAAATTTCATCGAAACATGCCAACTTTTTTATCAACCGGCATAAAGCATCGGCCGCCGACTTTCTGGCGCTGATGGATCTTACTGAGAAAGTTGTATTAGAAAAGTTCAATGTTCATCTGGAAAGAGAGGTTAAGGTTGTCGGGGCGTAAACGCATACGTAAAAACTATTACAAAGACAGCGGCGCCGGAAAGCGCAATAAGATGTTAAAGCGCTTTGCCTTCGGTTTAAAACTAACGGTCGTTGGAACAGCGTTGGTGTTTGTCAGCCTGCTGTTTGTTTTTAGTTACGACTTCTTAACCCAGTGCGATTATTTCAAGGCTAAAGGATTGATGGTTATAGGTACCCATCGACTTACACAAAACCAGGTTTTGAAACAGGCGAATATCACGAACGGCGTCAATATATTTTCAGTTAATCTCTCTAAGGTTCGAAAGCGACTGCTTGCGCATTCATGGATTGAAGATGCAGAAGTCCGAAGAGAGCTTCCTTCGGGAATCAATATCAGCATAAAGGAACAAAAGCCCCTTGCCGTTCTTGACCTTGGCCGAAAATTTATCATCAATACCCATGGTGAAATATTTAAGGAAATGGATAAGGCAGACCATTGTAATTTGCCCATGATCAGCGGGCTTGAATTTTCAGACATTAATGTGAAGGGTGAGTTAAGAAGCATTCCATTTGATGCTGTTATGAAAATATTAGGGCTTGGGCAGAAACCTGAAAGCGTTCTCCCCTATAGCCTAATAAAGAAAATCCACGTAGATCGCGAAATGGGCCTTACCATTTATGCCTTTGATCACATCAGAGAAATAAAAATCGGATACAATAATTATCCGGATAAGTATGCCATGCTAAAAGATGTTCTTTTTTATATGGAAAAAAATGGCGGGTTTTCACGCCTCGAATCAATCGATCTTAATAATTTGAATCGCATCGTTGTAAATCCTGCGAAAATAGAATCCGTTGCCAAGGGTCATAAGGAGGTTTGAAATGCAGGGACAGGAAAATATTATTGTCGGGCTGGATATCGGAACGACGAAAATATGTGCCGTGGTCGGTGAAATAACAGGAGATAAGATAAATATTGTCGGTATTGGAACACATCCCTCCATCGGACTTCGAAAGGGTGTTGTCGTAAATATTGAGTCCACCGTAGAATCAATTCAGAAGGCGATTGAAGAGGCGGAACTTATGGCAGGCTGTGAAATATCATCCGTATATGCCGGGATCGCAGGTGGTCATATCACCGGTTTTAACAGTCGTGGAATCGTAGCAATTAAGGGGCCGGAAGTGACCCAGCAAGATGTAGACCGGGTTATAGATGCTGCACGTGCTGTTGCAATTCCCATGGACCGTGAGGTTATTCATGTGATTCCACAGGAATTCATGATCGACGAACAGGGTGGAATTCAGAATCCTGTGGGTATGTCCGGTGTACGTCTGGAAGCCAAGATTCATATTGTGACCGGTGCGGTAACATCTGCACACAACATTGTGAAAAGTGCCAATCGCTCAGGTCTTGATGTCTGCGATATCGTTCTAGAACCGCTTGCTTCAGGAGAAGCGGTATTGACCGATGAGGAAAAAGATCTGGGTACGGCCCTTATGGATCTGGGCGGCGGCACGAGCGATCTCGCCATTTTTTCAGGGAAAAACATCAAACACACATTTGTTCTGGCACTTGGCGGTAACAACCTGACAAACGATATCAGTATCGGTTTACGTGCATCCATGGCCGACGCCGAAAAGATCAAGAAAAAATACGGTACATGCATTCCCAGGAACGTCAGTGCCGACGAGACCATCGACGTCCCCGGTATGGGCGGGCGTAAACCCAGAAAACTTCAGCGGCAGATTCTCGGTGAAATATTGGAACCACGCATGGAAGAGATATTTTCGCTGATAAAAAGAGAAATTTACAGGGCTGGAATGGAAAGAATTATTACTTCCGGTGTTGTTTTAACTGGTGGAACATCCCTTTTAGAAGGCGTTACGGATGTTGCGGAATCGGTTTTCGATCTGCCAACCCGACTGGGCAAGCCTATGGGGATTAGCGGTCTAACGGATGTGGTCAATAATCCCATGTATGCCACGGGTGTCGGACTCGTATTATACGGCGCCAGAAATCAACCCAAAAAGAAATTCAGGATTCGTGACACAAATATTTTCAACCGTGTCATGACCCGGATGAAAAGATGGTTTAAGGAGGTCATATGAAATAAGTTGATCTGGAATCAGAAGGTAAGGATCGAAGCGGATATGGGGACCGCTCGGAATTGAAAAATAAAGGCAAACTATTTTACAGGAGGTGGGGGAAATGACGTTTACTTTGGTGGAAAATGAAAATTTTGCAAAGATTATGGTTATTGGTGTTGGCGGCGCCGGTGGAAACGCGATCAACAACATGATCGACTCCAAGCTTCAGGGCGTGAGGTTTATCGCCGCCAATACAGATGCCCAGGCCCTTGAGTGTTCCAAGGCAACTGTTAAGCTCCAAATTGGGGAACAGCTCACACAGGGACTCGGGGCCGGCGCCAATCCTCAAATCGGACGGGAAGCGGCGCTGGAAAATGCCGAAACCCTCAAAAACACACTTGAAGGCAGCCATATGGTGTTCATTACGGCAGGATTCGGTGGCGGAACCGGGACAGGGGCTGCTCCGGTCATTGCTGAACTCTGCAAAGAAATTGATGTCTTGACGGTGGCGGTGGTCACAAAACCGTTTTCATTTGAAGGTCGAAAAAGGGCCAAACAGGCTGAAGAAGGAATTGATTTTCTCAAGAAAGTGGCAGATACGGTGATCACCATCCCCAACGACAGGCTAAGGGGCCTTGCATCCAAAAATGCCAGAATGATCGATATGTTCAAGAAAGCGGATGAGGTGCTGCTTCATTCCGTCAAAGGGATTACGGATCTTATTATGATGCCGGGGCTGATCAATCTTGACTTTGCCGATGTTAAAACGATTATGTCCAAAGCAGGCATGGCCATCATGGGCATCGGCATCGCAAGTGGAGAAAATCGTGCCCTGGAGGCTGCCCAGCGGGCCATATCCCATCCATTGTTGGAAGATATCTCCATTTCAGGCGCTAAGGGTGTTTTAATGAACATCACCAGTAACACCGATTTGACAATGGAAGAGATGACCGAAGCTTCCGATCGGATATACAATGAAGTCGGGGAGGATGCCGACATTATATGGGGAACCGCAGTAGATGACAGTATTGGCAATGAAATGCGCGTCACTGTCATTGCCACCGGAATCGATTCGGGTCCTGACACCAGTATAAAAAATGAACTCAGAGGCAAGGTCAGAGATATCACACCGGATGATATAAACGATGCAGTAGATTATGACGAACCGACATTTATTCGTCGAAAACACGCAGTGGGTGAATCGAGTGGCGGTACCTACAGAGGGTACAGGGGTATTGTCATGGACAATGCCGATCTTGCGAATCTGGATGTCCCGACATTTTTACGGAGAAAGGCAGACTAGGCGCTTATGTGTAATGTTTTTGCTTTTAGATTTTCAAGATTAATTATCCATGACATGGACAACTCATAAATTTCGTAAGAACATTACGGATTCCGAAACCGGCGTTATTCGTAAAAAATGGAACGGACGCATCAAGGTCGCGCTGGTTTATCCAAACACGTATCACGTTGGAATGTCCAATCTCGGTTTTCAGGCAGTATATGAACTCATCAATACATTTGAGAATGTCGTTTGTGAAAGGTCATTTCTTCCGGACGATGGCGGTTCGGGTAAAACAGAACGCATCACCACCATAGAGTCCGGGAATCCTATTTCAGCATTTGACCTTATCGCTTTTTCAGTTTCATATGAGAATGACTACCCCAACCTCCTTACAATTCTTGAGAAAGCAAAACTCCCCCTGGGATTCAAAGACAGAGGAATCCCCCATCCTCTCGTTATTGCAGGGGGAGTCGCTTTTTTCTTAAATCCAGAACCATTGGCGCCGTTTATCGACTGTTTTCTCATCGGTGAAGCTGAAGCCATTTTGCCTCGATTTTTCGATACTGTTTCACATGACCTCTTGGCCCGAGACAGAATGTCGTGTTTAAATACACTTGCCCGTGATGCTCCCGGTGTTTATGTCCCATCCTTTTACAAAGCTGCATACAATTCAGATGGAACCCTTGGTGCATTTGAACCGATATTTGATGTGCCGGACAAAGTTGAACGCCAGTATGTGAAAGATCTTTCCCGGACCCCCACCTGTAGTCCGATCATCACACCTGATACCATCTTTGACAGTACGTTTCTCATAGAGGTCAGCAGGGGATGCCCGCATGGTTGCAGGTTCTGCGGCACAGGATTTGTTTACAGACCGCCAAGATTCAGGCCCTTTTCGCTTTTAAAAGAATGTATGGAGCAGGGGGCTTCAAAGACGGATAAAATAGGACTTGTCGGTGCTGCCGTATCGGATCTTCCGGATCTCAATAAAATCTGCGGGCGGGAATTTGAAAAGGACACCCGAATATCTTTCAGCTCCCTTAGAGCGGACGCTTTGACGCCTGAACTCCTGTCAACCCTCAAGAAAAGTAAAACCAAAACAGCCACAATTGCACCGGATGCCGGATCAGAACGGATGCGAAACGTCGTTAACAAAGGCATCAGCGAAACCGACATCCTGAATGCTGCCGAACAGATTGTTGCCGCCGGAATCCCCAACCTTAAACTCTATTTCATGGTCGGTCTTCCCACGGAAACCATGGACGATGTTGAAGCCATTGTCACACTCTGCAAGAAAATCAAGCATCGATTCCTCAAATCGAGCCGGGCAAAAAAACGTATGGGTGAGATCACCGTAAGTCTGAACAGTTTTGTTCCTAAACCGTTCACCCCTTTTCAATGGGTTAAGATGGATGATGTTCATCTGCTTAAATCCAAGATTAAAAAAGTCAAGAACGGCCTGAAAAGGGTGGCAAACGTTCGTGTCCATGCGGATATTCCGAGATGGGCTTACATTCAGGCACTGCTGTCACGAGGAGACCGCAAGGTTGCACAAATATTGTCCCTGGTGAACACGAACCAGGGAAACTGGCCCAAAACCTTTAAATCTTCTCCCATAAACCCTGATTTTTATGTTCTCAGGGAGCGTTCTTTGGATGAATTGCTTCCCTGGGACTTTATCGATCACGGCATCAGCAAATCTTTTCTCAAAACAGAGTACAAAAGAGCCCTTCAGGGTAAAACCTCGCCCCCTTGCCCCATGGAATCTTGCAATATCTGCGGCGTTTGCAAGGAAAAAGTCAAAAACGAAACATAATCGAGATCTGACTTATACTTTTTATGACAGACAACCAAAAGTCTGTGGACAGTAGATCCGGTGATCGATAGAAGAAATCACCACAACTACTGTTTTGTGATAAGTTCTGGTTAGATCAGATATTTTAAGACATGATATTTGAAAAATATTGCAGAGTACCAGAATAAAATCAAACTGAAATTCTCCCCTTTTTCAAACCAACCCTATAAACCCCAATATATTGTGTAGCTCTTTAAATGAAAAAGCGCGGAATTTTATCATCGATTCACGCTTTTTAATTCATGGGTTTAAGTGCAAGATTGTAGCCTTTGAAACGATAGTAATTTCAGTCGAAAGACAGAATGCTATAGGCTACAACTTTGGGAGACAACCTATGTTTATCAATTGCCTTTACGGACAATGGGCTCATGCTTGAGCAAGGAATTTATTCTGTAGTTAATTCATAGAAAATGAATAGTGCTCTCTGGCATTTTATCCTATTCATTCGATTTTGGCGAATTCCTTTCAATAATGCCGAGCAACTCTTTTCCAATGGGCTTGTCGGGGTTTTTTGCAACCATTTGTACAGCAATATTTTTAGCTTTTTGTAATTTTCCTCTTTTTAAATAAAAATCCCCCATGGCATACAGATAATCCATATTGTCAGGTTCTATTTTCAATGCCTTGAGCAATGCTCCTTCTGCTTCTGCATCTTTTTTTAAATACTGCAACAGCAACCCGAGGTTGTAGTGAACACGTGAGTGCTCCGGCATGCCTTTTGCCGCTTTTTTCAGATAGACCACCGCTGAATCATATTTCTTCATTTCTGCCAGCAAAAGCCCAAGCGAATAAGCGATTTCATGTAATTCCGGATGTGCCTTTACAACTTCACGCAGCAGTTCTTCTGCTTTGTCATTCTCGCCTCTTTTATTGTAAAACATGGCCAAGTTGACTTTGGCCGGGTAAAATAAACTGTCAATCTTTATGGCAGCCAGATAGTTTCGAATGGCTTCCTCCGGCCGATTCAATGCAACATAGAGATTGCCCAGGTTATACCGACCAAAGGCAAAGTCTGCACTATATTCCATGGATGCTACAAATTCTTTCAAGACGGCTTTAAAAACTTTCTCCTGATCAGGGTCCAGGCGCATGGAAGGTTCCTCGGCCAGCCTTCGGGCGGCATCGATACGTACAGCCTTTACAGGGTCATAAAGCAAGGGGGCAATGAGCTCGGTCTTCTCTTTTTGATTGGTCGGAACGATACTTTCCAACGCCGTTCGACGGATCAGTGCTTCGTCATCCATCAACGCCAGCTTTATGGTCTGGGAAGTATCCTCACCGGGGTAGGCGGTTAAAAGGGATATGGCCGTGGCCCGAACGATGACGGGGTAGAGGGGATCTCCGGCCAGTTGGATGAGGTCCTTACGGACATCGGGACGCCGTTTGCGACCGGCGTCGATGATGCTTCCGTAATGTCGCTTTCGACCAGGCCCATACCACTTGGTGATGGTCTGATCGGACCATTGAGAGGCTTTATCGAGGTGGCACCGCTTGCAGGCATCGGGCGTACCTATTTTAACACTCAGGTCGGGACGCGGCACCCGAAAACTGTGATCCGGTCGGTAATCGATCCCCATGTAGGTTCGGCCCGGCATGTGGCACTGAACACATTCGGCGCCGGTGCCGATGTCAAACAGCACTCTTCCGTCTGCAGACATAATGGACGCTCCCTTTTCGCCCTTTTTTTTGTGAAAATGATGCGCTTTTGTGTCATACTCGTTTGCCCTGTGACACTGTAAACAGAGATCGTTGCCCTTTTTGACCAATTTTATGCTGTGGACGTCGTGGCAGTCATTGCAGCGCACATCCCGATGATACATTTTGCTCTGGGTAAACGATCCGTAAACATAGACCTCTTCCAGAATCTGACCGTCGGCAAAATATAAATTTTCGGCAAGGAGACTGGGCAGCATGCTGTCCAGAAAATCGGCTTCTGCATGGGTGTAATCTCCGAGTGCCGCCCGACGCGAGTGACACGGCGCACATAGTTCAACCAGTTTGCGCGAGTTGATTCCGGAGGTTCTTACCACCAACTCATAGTTTTCCACCTGGGGACGGGCCATATCCGGCATCTGAGCCCACTCCACATGACGAGATCCAGGCCCGTGACACGCTTCACAACCCACGTCGATATCCGACCAGATCGTCTGGTAGGTTTCGGTTTCCAAGTGATAGTTCTTTTTTAAATTGGTGGAATGACATTCGGCACACATGCCGTTCCAGTTTTGTCCGGCATTGGTCCAGTACAACCAGTCTTTTGGGTCAAAGGGGTCATTTGGATAGAGATGATACCATTTCTTTTCTCTTACATCCCAGGCAATGGGAAGGCATTGCAAGCGGCCGCCAGGAAAGGGAACAAGGTACTGTTGAAGCGGATACCAGCCAAAGGTATGGGTGACTTCAAATTCCCCCATCTCACCATTCGGCCCCTGGGTATGAACAAAAAATCGGCCGTCCTTTTGATAAAAACGTGAAGTGATCCCATAGCTTTTAAAAACAACGTCGTCAAAATCTCCTAAAACCGTATTCTTATCGGCAAACTCCATGGCATGATCGTGGTGAGAATCCCGCCATTTATCGTATTCTTTTTGGTGACAGTCCATGCACTTCCGTGTGCCGACAAAAGAAGGTGTTGGTTTCGGTTGAACCCCATC
>JAOUGB010000477.1 GCA_029857875.1 Desulfobacteraceae bacterium
TGAAAGCTTTCTACAGCTATGAACAAAATTGGCAAAACATACCAGCACATGTGGAACGACAGCTGTTGTTTCTGCTGTCCAGAATGCATGAATATTCTAAAGACAGAGAGCCGTGCTGGGTTATAAAAAAATGCCCCCCTGCGACCAAGAAACAATGTCCGGCCTGGGAATTTCAGGCTGGACAATTATGCTGGTTTATTTACGGAACCATTTGCTGTGGTCACGAATACAACGACTGGAAGCAGAAAATGGAGTTTTGTAGGTCTTGTGAAGTTTTGAAATCCTTTCTCTAACCTCAAAAAAATTCTTATCCTAAAACCTGAAGAATCGGTTCGAAATCATCAAATCAAAACTTGTGAGTACTGCAATGAAAGCGTAAATATCAGAGCCTCATAATTTTTGTGATATCATTTTTATTATAAGGGGCAAATTCAATTCACTGGATTTGCCTTTTTGCTTTTTTGTGGATTTTACGATATATGTAATTGGAATAGGTTCACTTCAGGTTGCTCTTATGGCAAGGGATCTAATGTTATCTTTCAATTATACAGAAGAATGTAAAAACAATGCTTAAAGTCGATCCACATCCAGATTACCCTCCAGAGGATGGTAGATACCTTAGGGGGAATGATTTTTCTCCAGCTGCTGTAGCGATCATCTTAACTACTGACGAAGATAAAATACCCCAAGAACTTGAGACCCTCGTGAGGGTCGGAATAGAAACCGGAGCTGCTCTATCAGGTACTGTACAAACTGAGAATATTGGATTTGAGAAAATTGTATGCAACATAGTTGCGAATCCAAACATCCGTTATCTAATCATTGGGGGACCAGAATCGTGGGGTCATTCGACTGGTGAAGCTCTGAAAGCTTTGATTCATCAGGGCGTTGATGAGAAGAAGCGAATCATCGGGACCAATGCGCCCCATCCTTTTCTGTTCAACTTGTCCATGAAAATGATTGAGCGATTCCGAAAGCAACTTTCTGTAATCGACCTTCAGTTTGAAGGAGATCCGAATCTTATCAGAAAAGCCGTCTGGTCCTGCTACCAAGAAAGCCCAGTAGAGTTTCGGGGGTATTCGCTGTATGACCCGGGAGCATATCCTGAACCACCTCTCAGTGGCAAGCTGACATCGCGAGTTACTGAGCCATGGGCTGAAGTGTTGGATGATAAGGAGCGAGAAGCAAAAAAAAGAGCACAAGAGCTTATTGAACGGTTGAAGGCAAGATCCAAGAAACTCCAAAGTGACAAGAAATAATGGATATCTGTAACCGTAATCGGTTAATCTTATCTTGTGTGACTGGCAAGTAAACACAAGTTGTATTTTGGTAAGAAACCTTAACTTTTCGGAAATTGAAGCCTCATGCATGTAAATGGGAAATACTCGTGTGTTTTGATATGTTTCTATAAATTTAATATTCATAAATTAAATAAGCGTATTCAAAAAAAAGAAGGGGAAAACCATGTCATGGTTCAAAGTTTATTTGACATATGAGCAGGCGACAGCAAATGAACATATTAAACTTCAAAAAGATTTCCACAAGCTATGCATAGAAAAACAAACCCCTGAAGGAATGGCTCTTTTTGCTGGTAGATATGAATGGGATAATCAGGTTTTTTTCCCCTTTTACTTTTCTCCCGCTTCTGTGCAATTTGCAAAAACACTTATCTCTTCATATTCAGGGGCCCCTTGTGAACAACCTAAAAAAGAAAATCTGAAATTACTTGTAGGTAGGCCGGTTGATTTTAACCTATTGAAATGATGACTTTTTAAAGTCAATATCTTTGCAGGAATCCTGTTAATAATAAAGGCATCTATACTAATTCCCTCAACTTGACCGTTTTTATAGATTTTATAAACTTTACCGCTGTTATATCTCGGTAAACTTCAACTGCCATTTGGTGAAGGGTCATTTGGTTCTGCTTTTTCAGCTATTGCATGTCTCTGCAATAAAAATGTACATATCATGTCCATAAAAATCGTGTGATATCGTTTTTTCAAAAGGGGCAAATCCATTTCACAGGGTTTGCCCTTTTCGTTTTTATGGTATATGTAAGTTTCAGGAATCAGATTCAGCTTGTGTGTTTGGCAAGAAAACACAACTTTGATTTCAGTTAGTATCTTCATTTTTTTAGATTTGAAATTTAGTCTCATAATCTCAAATCAAGCTTCTCACTTTCTCCCTTGGTTATTTTTTTCATCCTAATAATTGCCATATTGTTTTTTTCAAATATTCGTCAAATATTTGACAGCAGATATCATTTCAGTCCAATTAAGCAGCAGATCCTAAACTGTTGTAATATTTAATTAAATATTAATAATATCTGTATTTGCATGATTTTTGCTTACAAAAAAAAACAGAGATATCTCAAGCTTAATATTCAAGATTAAATTAAAACATTCATGAGGATAGCATAAAATGTTTGAATTAAGTGAAGCAGGAAATCAAAGCGTAATTGATTTGGCCGAGTTTAGGTCTGAAGCAAAAACCATTTTAGACGAATTTTATAGTGTGCAGTTCTTTTTAAAAGGTAAGGGAATATACTACCAATTCAAATTACGAAATACTTCCTCAAATAGGCCATGTATTCTTGTAAAGAAGGATTCTCCCGTATTCACAGAATTACAAGTTGGTGATATTTTGGATATGAAATACAATAACCCCAAATCATTAGATGCCAGCAGACTTTTCAAAACCCAGATCACTTCAAAAAATTCCCATGATTGCTATACAGGGCATTCTATAGTCGAGTTATCTATCATCGATAATATAGGAGAAATGATATGTGAATGTATTTCATTTTAGGCATCACACTTATTTATTTTGTCACAGTTACAAGCATTTACCTAAGGGCCCTGAAACGGTTATAATCATGAAGGCAATAGTTAGCTTATTATTGGTCATTGCAACAATAGTAGCCATTTGGAGCGTTGGGAGCATGGTTGATTTTACTTTTTTTATGGTTTGTTTATTACAGTGACAGTGCAAGCCTATTTGGGCTTAAGAAAATGAAAAAAAATTAACCTTAGCT
>JAOUGB010000478.1 GCA_029857875.1 Desulfobacteraceae bacterium
TATGAACTTCCATTATTTCTGACAGGTGTCTCACTTTTTCCTTTATTTCACCATGGTTAATTGAAATTGTCAAGGCGTTAAGTAAAGGTTCATGTTTGCTCGGATTTACATTTTTAGATTTCAATTCCAACCAGTAATGAGCAGGATTTTCAATGTTGCAAACCTCATTTTCCAAATCCTTTAAATCATCATAACGCCTTGAAGAAATGTCTTCCATCTGATCCCAGGTTTTTTCAAAAACATAATGCAGAAGATTCCAGTCTTCCTCCCACCCCTCAAGAAAACCATCTCCCATGATGAGTAACGGATATTGTCGTCCGATACTGTCACTGCTGTCCTTTCCAACTCCGCAAACCAGGTTTCCCTTTTTTAAACCTTTGGCCCAGAAGCGCCAGGAATTCTCGCTTTGGATGGATCTTTGACTCCTTATCTGATAACCCTTTTCAAACCAACTTTCAAATGCAACCAAGAGAGAGGTGGTTAGACCAAACCGGAGATAGTCTCTTGCCACAGGGTGTTTACCGCAGGCAGCCCAATCCCAAGTATTTTTGAGTTTACCTAGTCCAAGCATCTTGTAATTTTCTGTGGAATATTTCCTGAATACGATTGTAAGAGTTCCAAGACCGGCTTTTGTCCTTTAAAACGATTTTTTACCATGATGTATTCTATTCCCTTCCATTCGAGCCACGTTTTTTCGCCGGGAAACTCGTCGGGTAAAAATTTGTGCATCCCGTATTTAAAATCTGCTATAAACTCCGGAAAGGCAAGATCTCCTGTATATTTTTTGGTCAGAATTTTATCTCCCACTTCTATTTCAAAGATGACGTTTTCACAGGTTCTGGGTGACCAGTTAAACGTTTTACTCACAGGGAAGGAGGTAATGATCAATTCCTGGGGCTTTTCTGTAGAACATTGCAGCGATAGTTTGGTGGTATGCGGTCTTGTCTGGGCATTTATATTGACGTCTGGTGGAAAGGCATGGATGGCAATGGGATAATTCTCCTGCAGTTCAACAGATTTGGTGTCTTTGGTTATATAAGATAGAAAGCTATTTTCAAAGTCAAGCTTTCTACCCATTTTTTGTTTGGCAAAATAGACTTTATTCAAGTTTTGATCAATAAATGGATTCGCGGTTTTTTTAATGAATTCTCTCACAAGGCCGCCATTTCCCCAAAGGAGGTTGTTGATTTTCATGGCATCTCCTGCTTCCGGAATTTCCAGAAGAACCGCTTTTTTCCACTGTTCCTGGAGATAACAGGCGGATCCCTTTAAAACATATTCATGAAAAAAATCTAATGGTTCGGTTACCAACTTCCAGATATTTTTTATGTCTGTCTGGGGGCTTATCAAGGCCGTTTCGAGTATCTGCATTTCATGTTGAGCAGTTAAAAAAGGCGACTTGCTGCTTGTATCCGAATCTTCAGTATTATACAGTTCAGTCCCTAAATCGTAGGCAGCTTTCCAGGATGTGGATCTCGTACTAATTTCGTTCAAGGCTTTTTGATAAGCAACAAATGCCTTGCCGGCAACCATCCTCGATTCTATGTCCAGGGTTTGATCGGCTTGAATTCCAAAAGCCCTTTCAGCTTTTTCAATTGTTTTTTCTACCTTTCCTGCAGCTTTTTTATAAAGGCCGGCCTTTTTCAATGTTTCTTCTTTTTCTGCTGCCTGGGCTTGCATTTTAGTCGCTTTGAAATCATAAACAAATTTTACCCACTCCGGGACCATTTCTTTAAGATCCAAAGGCTCTATCTCTTGGGCGATTCTTTCAAGCAGCGCAAAATAGGGTCCTTGATCCGAGGCCATGACTTCAGCCGCCTGTCTCCATTGTTCCTGTTTCTCAAGCCTATCACGGCTATTGGGAAACATAGTCACAAAATCATACCAGGCCTGAAGATAGGATTGGGTATACCAACCTTTAAAATCCCGTTTTTTACTGTCAATAATATAATTTTGTCTGGATTGATTGCGCCATGGCCTGGTGAGAGCGGATTCAATCTCATCTATAAAAGCGTTGATCCGTTTTTCCCCGGGAATGGTAAAGGCAGGAGGAACATATACATCATCTTCTTTTGCCAAGATATTTTTCCAGAAATCAGCGGCAATTATAGGTTTTATATATGGGTCTGAATTGACCCAACCCACAAGCCAGTTCAATGTGACACCCTTTAGTTTCAAAATATCTTCCAGCATATCCTGCAGTGTATTCATATTCTGAACCAGGCTTGTCTGATCTGTATCTTGCTGCCAAATCAGAAAATGATGGTATAAGTTGGTAATATTTTTGGTGACTTCAGGCATCAGATTTTGATCAGCTTTCAATACAATGGTATCAAATGATGGTTGAGGTTTGGTTTGAAGCCATTCAATGCCTTGACCTTCAATCCTTGCCTGAAGCAGATTGATCCGTTTTACCAGATGATCTACGTATCTGCCGATAACTTCTTCGGAAGTAGCATCAGAAAAGTTTTGCATGGATTTAGCCATCTGTTTGTCGAAGGAGGTTAAAAACCTGTTACGAAACTGCATGCAATACTTTTCTTTTAGATGTTTCTCAATATCTTTGCTTTGATTTAGCCCAAACCGTGGAATCCACCAATCGCGATTTTTTTCTTCCACATTTATGATGGCTTCACGGAACCGATTCATCGTGTCAGTATCGGATATAATCTCATCCTTCAACACAAATGGTTTTGAAAATTCGCTTTTGACATATTTGAGCGTTTCTTTGTTTTTATGATAGGAAAAAGTCAGAAGCCCGCAGGCAGCAATGGAAATAGCAATCCATGACGTCAATCCGATATTTCTGGTCAACCTTTTCCATTTAAGTCCACCTGCCGTGGGTTCGAACAGTCCTCTGTCTCTTGGAAGAATTTTTGTAAAAAAATCATGTAGAAACAAGCCTTTATCGGTTCCGGGTAAAACTTCTTCTGCTCCGATAAGGCCGAGTTCATTTAACAAATGGGAAAAAGGACTTCCTTCCTGTTTACCGCTACTAAAATACAGACCTCTTAAAATGGGTGTTTC
>JAOUGB010000480.1 GCA_029857875.1 Desulfobacteraceae bacterium
TTTGCCGAAGCCCATGTGAAACTTCGTCCGGTGGATTTTGCCACGGACGGTGTATTCGTGTGCGGGCTGGCCCATGCGCCCAAACCCATCGATGAATCCATTACACAGGCACAGGCCGCTTCAGCCAGAGCGGTGACCGTTCTTGCCCTGAAAAACATCAAGCTGGGTGGAATTATCTCTCAAATTCGGCCCGAGCTGTGTTCGGGATGCCTGGGATGTATTAATGTCTGCCCGTTTGGGGCCATTACTTTTGACAACCGGAAATTTGTAGCTGAAGTCAATCCGGCCCTGTGCAAAGGGTGCGGGGCCTGCGCGGCGGTTTGCCCATCAGAGGCTCCTGCACTCATGGGATTTGATAACAATCAAATCTATGCCCAAATCAAAGGGGCACTGTTCATGTGATCGGGTAAAGATCACAGAAAGTGACTAAAGTTTGAAGTGCCTAAAGTGAACTAAAGTTAAGGTATCCTATCATTTTTATATGAATAGATGGAGCGAAGCGACACCTCAACTTCCCCGATGAATACGGGATAAATAGGCACTTTAGATCACTTTAGGCACTTTAAACTTGTAATTAAAGAGAATTATCGATATTCACATTTTTTCTGACACCTGACATCTGGCCCCTGATCTCTGACCCCTGTTACCATTATGATCATCGATTTTCATACTCACATCTTCCCTGAAGCCATCCGTGACAACAGGGAAACGTATTTCCCTTCAGAACCTGCCTTTAAACTTTTATACGATTCACCGGGATCAAAACTCGTCGGGGCAAAAGAAATCGTTGCCGCAATGGATGAGCAAGGTGTTGACAAATCTGTAGTCTTTGGTTTTCCGTGGAAAGATTCTGCAACGTTTAAAATGCAAAATGACTATGTCATGGAGGTTGTCACCCGATATCCTGAACGCCTTGTGGGGCTGTGTTGTTTTGATCCGTTTAACAAAGAGGCTGTTTCCGAGGCGAGGCGGTGTCTTCAAGGAGGTCTTTCAGGAATCGGGGAAATCGCTTTTTACCAATCCGGCATCGATGATACGGCACTGGATATGCTGACGCCGTTGATGGAAATTTGCCTCGACAAAGACCTTCCGTTTTTGATCCATACCAATGAACCCGTGGGGCATCTGTATCCCGGAAAGACACCCAATACCCTGAAACAGATTTATACATTGGTCACCAGATTTTCGGAAAACAAAATCGTTCTGGCCCATTGGGGAGGAGGGATCTTCTTTTTTAATCTTTTAAAAAAAGAAGTCAAAGAGCGTCTTAAAAACGTTTATTTTGATACTGCTGCGTCTCCTTTTTTGTATGATCCGGAAATATACAGATATGCAGTTGAAATTGCCGGTGTGGATAAAATTCTCTTTGGCAGCGATTTTCCTTTATTAAAGCCTGCAAGGTATTTTAAAGAGCTTGAATACGCCGGTCTGACCAGGGCGCAAATCAATGCCATTTCCGGCCGGAATGCCGCAAAGCTTCTAAACCTTTAGGATACTAAAGTCACCTCTTTATACTCCCACGGTCTTAAGTCAGCAATGGAAAGCCTTCCGATAGGCGCGTGGTCATTTACTTAAAAGGATCGAGATATCCAACTGATTGATCAAGTCGGCATAAACTTCGCTCACCGTGGTGCCGGCATCATCCATACCCGGGACATCAACCCGTTCCGATTCTCCGCTAATCGTTTCCTTTATAAGGCCATTCCCATCTTTCACCAGCATGGCGGTATAGCTCATCCTGAAGTACCATTTGTAATCTCGCAGATCGAGCTGAAAGAGCGTAACCGCCACTTCCAGTTTCGGGATTTGCGAAGAGGTGGAATCGACTACCCGGATTCCCATCTGATCCAGGCGCTTTCGGAAAACCGTTTCGAACAAGGATATAAGATCGTATACCCCCGCAACGGGGGTGTCACCTTTGGGCGCCATGATCAGCATATAGCTTTCGCGAAAATTCTTTAGTTTTTCGCGGGCGGTGATGCTTAACGGATCTGGATTGGTCCGCTGATCCACCACGCTCAACCGGATCTCTGTTATTGCCGGCTTATCTTCAATTTTATTCGGCAACTGGTAATTGACCTTCATGTAAGAGCGGGATGCGCAGGCAGACAAGGCAAAGAGGATTAAAACGAACATTGGCAGGTGTTTCGTCGTATTTTTGACAAATGACAATAAGCGTTTCATCATGGCTCCTTTTATTGGGTTAGCCTCTTGGTTCACTGGGCGGACTGAAGGTGAATGATCTTTTCCGCCAGTTTTGTGAACGTTCTTTACGAACGCATTACACACGTCCCGCATCATTTCAAATCGAAATCGCAACCATTTGCAACGTTTTCCGGATACAGGATTTAAAGTAGGATACCAGGATAAAATCAAGCCAAATCTCTGCTTCATTTAAAGCGATCACTACTTTCCGAGGTATGATTAAAAAATCAGGTCACTCAGGCAGCCTTTGAAAATACTCTGGATATGCCGGCCGTTGGAAGGGCCGTCGGCAGTTTAGACGGCGGAGCAACGTTTGGCAGTCCGCGGGTTAGCCAGCCAGAGCGGGAAGCCGTTAGCAGACCCCAAAGCGAAATCCAATACAAGCAGAACAACCAGTAAAAAGCATAGGGGATCGCCCAGCGCCAGCCGAACCACCCGCCGTAGCGCTTCTGATATACCAAAGCGGGTATGGAAGCGCTGATGATACAAGCCACCGCCAGGACAAATAGCGTGTGCACGGGAGCCAGCAGCAGTTGGGCCACCACAACGAACTTGAAGGCTTCGCCAAAGGTCATACGAAAAAATTGAGTGGTGCTGAACAGGCGGATCCAGCCGCTACCGCCATCATTGGGTCGGAAACGACCGATCATGAAAGAAAGCATCACCAGGTTTTCGCGTACGTTACTTCGTGCCCATCTTAACAACATCCTGCGGAGACCTGTGAAAGTGATGGGTACCTTGGTCAATACCACGGCCTTACGCTGATAAACCACGCGAAAGCCACAACTTAGGACCAGGTTGGTCATGGCGCGGTCTTC
>JAOUGB010000479.1 GCA_029857875.1 Desulfobacteraceae bacterium
TGCCAACCTAAAGATGAGAGTTTGTTTCATATTTAACCATACTGAATGATCATCAAAAACCATGAAGCACCAGAGTTATGCACATAAAACTGTGCATCAATGCACAGTTTTATGTGCATTTTTTAATTCCATATGCTTTTTAATTCCCTGTGCGTTACAACCAACTTCTCATAAACCACTAAAAAATAAGGATTTTGGCCACTCTATGCGCACAAAACAGAATTTGGCACATATGTTGAATAGAATTTTATTTAATACATCCTGCCTAAAGGAGTAAATGTCATGAAATTCAACATTATGATCGTTGACGATTCAAAGAGTGTTCTTGAATCCCTGCAATGGTTGTTCATGGACGAACCTTATTATCTATTTACTTTCGACAACCCCTTTGAGGCTCTGAAAGTTATAAGATCATTGGAGTGGGCCGTTGTCGTTTCGGATCGATCAATACCGAAAATGGGTGGTCTTGAATTTTTGAAAAGGGTTCGGGCAGATTCGCCTCATACAATGGGGATAATTATGACCGACGATAATGAAATTACGAGAGAACTTGATACATCATATTCCGAATGCGTTTATCGATTTGTGAAGAAGCCCCTGAAGAAAAATGAAATTAAACAAGCGGTAAAGATGGCAATTGCGTATTATAAAACCAATGTCGGCAGCAAAGAGCATGCAACTTCGAGATAAAACACCCCATAAAAGACGTTACTTTACAATGTGTATTGGTAAGTAACTCAAGTTTCGCACCCCAATATTGCTAAAAAGCCTTGTAGTTAGCAGGCTGAAATATTTTTCTTCTTGTACGCCTCCGCGAAATTCCTTGATTTCCCCCGCTCAAAGTCCGGGATCTTCGACTTGCCCTTGCGAAAAATTGCTGATTTCTGCATTGGAAACTAAATTTGTGCCCAATATAAATTTATGGATGGACTCTAATCGGCATGGTTCCAAAAAGAGAAATTTTTAAGATTATGAAATGAATTTCATAAAAAATTGTCAATATTATTCACAATATTTGGCAGTGTTAATATTGTCGGACAAGACAACTGTCTATAATTATACCAAATATGTCTATCTGAAGAATTTGGCACGATTTCTGCTTAATTACAAAACTAAAAACATACGTTGAAAAAGCATTAACGCAAGTGAGTGCCACTCAACTTCAACACCTAAACAAAAGACCACGTGACGGCCAAGCGCCTTCGAGGTTATACTTAAAAAGGGAGTTTGGGGTGGCACTTAATAAATGGCTTCTCTGGTGTACGTGCATCTTATTCTTCGGTCGAACGTATATATTTATACATAATTTTAGCATGCACCGAAGTTAATAACGGCATTTGGGGAGGCCTTTATATTTAGAATAATTCTATTATGATAAACGCAGCCATTTCATACCAAAAAAAACCTTGTATTCCCTATGTTTTTCCCTTTGCCCTTTTTGCAGTCTGCATCTATGCGGGTCCCCTCTTCAATATTTCCCAAAGCCTTATGTATCCAATAAAAACCGTTTTGGTTGCTTCAAGCCTGATTTACTTTTGGAATGTCTACAAACAGGAAATACGATTCTCATTTAGCTGGCTGCCTGTCATCTCCGGAATTTTGGTCTTCTTTATATGGGTACTTCCTGAAGGAATGTATCCTCAGATCGGACATTCAGAGTTTAATCCTTATAAACACGCAAGCGGTTATGGTGTATATTATGTTATTGCATTCAGGATAATCGGTGCCACTTTGGTTGTTCCTTTAATGGAAGAGTTATTCTGGAGATCGTTTGCCCTTAGATTTGCCATAAAATCTGACTTTAAGTCCGTGCCGATCGGGCAGTTTTCATGGATCTCTTTCATCTTCATTTCTATTCTTTTTGGATTAGAACATCAACGCTGGCTTGTAGGTATTTTTGCAGGAATGGTATATTCAGGTGTTCTCTATCGAAGCAAAAATCTATTTGATCCCATCTTGTCCCATGCAATAACCAACTTCTTGCTGGGCGTGTATGTCCTCTCAACCCAGCAATGGTCTTTCTGGTAATTGAAAAACAAAATTCTAAAAAACATTAAACCCATAAAATATTTTTCCCATTTTGTTTACGATCAATTAGGGTTAAAGGCTTTTCAACCAATTGCAGAGAGTCTCGGTTGCAACTACAGGTCCGGCGCAATATGAATAAAGGAAATGATCATCAAAATCATATGTGAAATGAATCCACAGCTTCTTTCATAAGCTTTCCGATAGCCATCTTTCGAGGACATCTTTGCTCGGCCAATGAATAGTCTAAATTTACCATTTGCAGTCGGATATTTTCAGGAATTGTTTTAAATTGAATGGCGGCGTAATCGAACTCACCATAGCTGCGGTAATACATGAGATACCGCATCACATCACCGATGGGGACATCCATTTCAAGAGTGGATTCACAAATCTTCGTACAACCGCTGCAATAATCTGAATGTGTTTCGCAAGCATAGCGGTGCAAAAATTCAGTGTCCCTTACAGAGAGGTCGGTCCTGTTCAATGCAGCGGCGACATTGGCCTTAAGAATTGTCATGTTCGGCATCTGCGAACAAATGCTGGCGATATCCGGATTTTGCCAAACTGCCATTAATTTGGCCTGGGCGTCGGTAAATCCTTTTTGTAAAAAACGGCCGGCCATTTTGAGTTCGGTATCTGTATTTGTCTTAACCGATCCTCCACCCTGGGTTTTCATGGCGGTCAATCCGATGCCCGCTTTCATACAGGCATCTACCGCCCGTTTCATGCGGTCGGTATGCATCAAGCGAAAGTTGTAGGTCATCATAATACCGTCGATCCAGCCAAGCTTTGCCGCCTCCAGCATACACGTTTCCATATTGCGGTGGGTACTGAAGCCGAATAAACGGATTTTCCCCGCCGCCTTGGCCTTTTCCGCCCAGGTTTTGGTGCGTTCATCCAATTCATCAATACCGCGGATTCCGTGAACAAAATAAAGATCAATATAGTCGGTATTCATTCTTTCAAGGGATCGATCAAGGAGCCGGGTCATGCCT
>JAOUGB010000481.1 GCA_029857875.1 Desulfobacteraceae bacterium
TGCGGCTCTGCGGTGAATAAATTTTTATAAAGACCCTTTTAGGGGTGGTTATTGACTGAAATTTCAGATTTTATCTCGTGCAGATTACCAATACAGGAATCAGGGTCGCCAATGCAACAAACCGGAAGTTACACAAAAGTCCCCTGCCCCACTTTTTTGGTAAACTTGCATTTGGGAAAGTTCGCACACCCCCAGAACTTCTGACCGGCATACTGCCCTTTTGTTGCAATCCTTTTGACTAATTCTCCTCCGCATTTCGGACAAACCGGCGCTATGTTTTCGGCGTCATAATTATCCGTTGCTTCATCATTAGGTTTTTCATCTGAAAGCTCCGAGGCATCAATCGATATCTGATTATCTTCCGACCGAACTCCCACGCTAATATTGAAAGCAGAATCAAGTCTGCTGGAAATTTCTTTGATAGAATATGAGCTTTGAGCCTTTATCCTGAGCACAGGAACGCCAGCAGCCTTGAGAGTCCTGTCAAGAAACTGATCCCGCTCGTGCCGCCCTCTACCCCGATGGGTTTTATCATCCAACTCGATAGCACCTATAATGGAAAGATCATTTGCATTACAGACAATAAAATCTATGTGTTTCCCAGCAATCCGGTTGAACGCACTTTGCCGAGCTGAAACAGAAAGTCCTTTTTGGACATCAATAATGTCGGCCAGCCTGACTTTTGCGAATATCCTATATCTTTTTCCAACGATTTTATCCAAGGCGCCCAGAAAAGAGTTTTCAGCAGGAGAACACAATACGTCTTTTGATTGATATGGAAAATCTACAGGGCCTTTTCCATCCTTTTTCTTGAACAAGGCAAGAGCAAGAAAAACGATAATCAAAAGCAGGAGCAGAATGATCCAATTTGACATGATGTAAATTTCCTATATAGATTTCAACTTAAACCAGCGATCCGAATTACACAAACTGGCAAATAGTAACTTATATTTTGATGAGCGTCCCGGTAGTTCCAACAGCCCATATGAAGTTTAAAAAATCAAATTGTACTGATTATATCTAATAATCCGCAAAAAGCAAATCCTGGCAAATGGATTTTCCTCTTTGAAAAACGATATCACAACAATTTTAAGTTCTCAATATCTTTCAAAAAGTTATGTGCTCGAAGGAGAGGTCTTGTCATTCGGGTTGATTCGCCAGTAGTCTGATGACCTGCCACACCATTCAAGAAATTGTCTGGTATCATTACCGAGCTGTGCTATCGTCCATTGGCGAGTCTCTCGATTCCAGGTTTTATCAATCGGGATGATTCCGCCAGGCATTTGCATCTTTTTGATTCGACTCTTGCTCGACGCAATAGGCAAATGGGAGTGCGGGATGCTAATCAAAGGATTTACACCGATAAATTCGAAAATGTCCGCAAGGACTGCATCTGGATCACTAACGTACTCATCGAACCATATGATCTTAATTCGTTGGTCCGCAAAGTACTTACGGTAGACGCTGATATTCTTCCAATACCGGCTCGATTCGATAATGTTTGGTTCTCTGTAAACCGCATCATTTATGGAGCTGAATCTGAACTTGAAGCCTGGCGTGGTCATCCATTCGATGTAAGCCGATTCCATTCGGTCAAGTGGATGACGGACGGAGTAAAGAATTTTCGTGTCCGGAACATGCTTGATGATCCGCGATATCGTATTAGGGAAGGCATTTGTGCGTGAGTATGACGTGGACGCATCGATAATAGCACTTTCGCCGGCATGGTTTGAAAAAAGGGACTTGTACCAGTCCCAGCCGCGGGCGTATCGCCGATTTTCGGAAAAGAAATGAGGCTCCTTCCCTTTAACAACGAGGACGTCGGGGTGGTGCGAAAGCATCACGCTGATGCTTGTGGTCGCCGACTTCGGTGCGCCGATTAACAGCAAATTGGGTTTCGGCATGTTCTATTTAATCACACCTCAATTGATCGAGAGTCGGGGATATCTCCCGATGAAACAGATAAAAACCACATGAAGCTATATAAGACATAAAGAGGATGTAACATATAGATATCCATATGATATTTTAATATAGTGATTACTATATATTTTGGTGCCGTACAATAATGCACCAATAATATATTTTCCCTTATAAAAATTATTTCAGCCTGCTAACCACAAGGATTTTTAGCAATATAAGGGTGCGAAACTTGAGTTAAATTTTTAAGCACGTCCGAGATTCCCCTTGTGCGGTGGGGACGGATGTCCTTCTGCAGCGATACCTACGTTTTTTCCTCGCAGGGATAGGCTCAGGCATGGTGAGCCATTCTTCCTTGGGCTCGATGCAGCTCAGCTTCTGTTCGATGAACGCCTCAATGGCTGGAATATAGAAGGCGTCCTTCTCATCGGCGAAGCTGACGGAGGTACCGGTGGCACCCGCCCGGCCGGTGCGCCCGATCCGGTGGACGTAATCTTCCGGATCATGGGGCAGCATGAAATTAATGACGTGATCCATACCTTCGATGTGGATGCCTCGTCCGGCCACATCCGTTGCCACCAGAACTCGGATATTTCCAGTCTTGAAGGCTTCGAGGCGACGAATCCGCTTCTTTTGGGGAATATCACCGGAGAGCGTCGAACAGTTGATGCCGTGGCGGGTCAACATGTTTGCGAGCCTTCTCACTTCGTCGCGCCTGTTGCAGAAAATCAGGGCCCGTTTGAGATTCTGTCGATGGATAATGTTGAACAGGAGTGCAAATTTATCGATGGTGGTCACGATGTAGACGACTTGATCCACCGTTTCCACCGCGATCTGTTCCGGTTCGATTTCTACGGTTACAGAGTTATGGGTCCATTGGGAGGCGAGTCGGGTGATTTCACCGGTCAGCGTCGCGCTGAAGAGCAACGTCTGACGCTTGTCTTTTGCCGGAGTGCTATAGATAATATTTCGCACATCGGGGATAAAACCCATGTCGAGCATCCGGTCGGCCTCGTCGATGATCAGCACCTCGATCTTTTTCAGGGTGATGTCGCGGCGCCGCTGAAAGTCGAGCAGCCTCCCGGGTGTTGCAACGAC
>JAOUGB010000483.1 GCA_029857875.1 Desulfobacteraceae bacterium
TATTTCTTGAACTTCTGACAGCTGTTGCTGTTGGGTCGTATTCCTCTTCATTTAAGGTAATCTTGTCAAAATCGATCTCGGCATTTACTCGAACGATTGCCTTATCGATACCGACAATGCGTTCCAATAGCGTTTGAACATTTTCTTTTGTCTGATTTTCAATCTTTTTTTTATAGTCTAACTGCGAATCACTTAACTCAGACGATGCACTGTCACCCGTTCCGCCCTTAAATATAAGCCTCCCTTTTGTATCCACTACCGTGACATGTTCGGGTTCTAACCCTTCCACTGCATTGGCAACAAGGTGCACAATTGCAGAAAGCTTGGCAGGGGGCAAATTCACTCGAAGATCCAGCTGTATGGATGCAGATGCAGATTTTTTATCCTCGACAAAAAGTGATTCTTCGGGGATAACGATAAACACTCGGGAACTTTTTATTTCTTTGAACTGATTGATGGTCCTTGCCAGCTCCCCCTGAAGAGCCCTCCTATAATTGAGTTCCTGTACAAATTTTGTGGTTTTAAAATCGGTATGATCGAATATTTCAAAGCCAACATTTCCTCCATTGGGAATGCCGTCTCCTGCCATGGAAAGACGCAACTCGTGTACCTTTTCTTCGGGAACCAAAATTATCGTCCCGTTGGCTTCAACTTTGTAGGGAATGTTCTTTTTTTTGAGTTCAGCGATAATAGCGTTGCCGTCTCCTGAAGAAATGTTGCTGAACAGAATCTGATAATTTTCTTGATTTGCCCAGAAAAACATAAAAAGAAAGCCCGTTATCACCAGAACAATTACAAAAATCATACTGATCTTTTTAGAAAGGGGCAGTGAATTTATAAGTTTGAGAAATTGTCTAATTGGATCATTCATCCCTATGGTTTCCTTACGGCATACCTTTTTTCACACATTGTTTTACCCTGGACTACTTATAAAGTATCTTGGCAAATTTATATATGAATCAAACACTTTTAAATACCGAGAAGCTTCTTCTAATAATTCATATGCATTATTTCTCGATAGGCTTCTACCGCTTTGTTTCTTACTGTAAGAAGCAATCGCATGGAAATATCAGTCTTTTGAAGATTTATCATTGTCTCGTGAATATCTTTTTTACCATTTAAAAGTTCCATTATGGACCTGTTTGAATCTTTTTCTAGTCCATCAACTCTATTAATGGCACCCTTTATAATTTTACCAAATCCTTCAGTAGGATTCTTGTTTACATTATCTATTTTTTGAACCATAGCCTGCTGAAAATCTTTAATTCTTATATCATTCATGTCTTACCTCCCGATTTCAAGAGCTTTGATGACCATTTGTCTCGTCGCTTTGATGGCCGCTATATTGGCTTCAAAGGCTCTTCGGGCCATCAGCATGTTTGTGGTTTCTACAATTAAATCAACATTTGGTTTATATAGATATCCATCGCTATCAGCATCAGGATGGCTCGGATTATAGACTTTTTTAAACGGGGTTTGATCTTCTACGATGTCCTCAATTTGAACGCCTTTAACACTAGAGTTAAACATTTTATCGAAGTCTTGATCCATCTCCTTTGTTCTCATCACAACCATTTTTCTCCGATAAGGCCCCCCTTTTTCTGTACGCGTCGTCTCTATATTGGCAAGATTGCTTGCGATAATATCCATTCTTTTTCTCTGTGCATAAAGACCAGAGGCACTGGTTTCAAGAGATTTTAGAAAATTCATCTTATCGCCCTCCCTCTCTAATAACTTCTTTCAGCAAGTTCATTTTTCTTAAAAGTGCTTCAACAGCCGTCCTGTATACTAAATTATTTTCCGTCAGTTTGGTCATCTCACTGTCAATATCTGCCCAGTTATATCCATTCCATTCCCCCTGTTCTTCATAAGGCTCTATCATTTGATCGCCATTCATCTGCATACTGATGTGTCTCGGATCTGTCCTCGCTAAATCCTTTTTATGATTCGTTTCAAGTGCTCGGGCCAATTCATTTTTAAAATTTATATCTTTTGATTTGTATCCAGGAGTATCCAAGTTGCTAATATTACTTGTTATAACAGCATTTCTCTGTTGAGCGATACTAATTGCTTTTTCAAGTGCATAAAATGTTTTTCCAAAAGATAATTTGTCAGGCATGGTTTTTTCCTTTACACATCTGGGTTAATTTCCAACAATCTCCTAAATAGAATAATAAATATTAGCAATTTGCATGCCTTTTTTTACTGTATTTCCAATTTTTTTCGATACTCATTCATTTTATTTCTAAGTGTCCTTACGCTTATTCCTAAGATTTCAGCCGCATGGGTTCTGTTTCCATTGGTGTGGTTTAGAGTATTCAAAATGACATTTTTTTCTATCTCTTTTAGAGAAACTGATGGAGCAATCGGTTGTGTTACGAAGTTAGGCTGTCTATCTTTCTCGGTTAGAAAAAGCTCTTTATTGCTTATTAAATCCTCCTTGCACATCAAGACTGCTCTCTCTACGATGTTTTCAAGTTCCCTAACATTACCCTTCCACGCCATTTGCATAAGAGAGGCGATGGCCTCATCTGTCATCCCTTTGACAGATCTGTTGTCCAGCTCGCAGTATTTTTCGACAAAATGTTTTGCAAGCAGAGGAATATCATCCTTTCTTTCTCTCAGTGGAGGTAAATGAAATGGTATTACATTCAATCTATAATGAAGATCTTCTCTGAACTTTCCGTTCTTAATTTGTTTTTCGATATCACGGTTTGTGGTGGCAAGAAATCTTACATCAACAGGAACAGGATTCATTCCACCAATCCTGTCAATTTCTCTTTCCTGCAACACTCTTAAAAGCTTGGATTGAAGCTGATAATCCATTTCAGTAACCTCATCCAGAAGCAGAGTCCCGTGGTTGGCCAGTTCAAATTTTCCCTTTTTTCTGGAGATTGCGCCCGTAAATGCGCCTTTTTCATGCCCGAACAATTCACTTTCAAGCAAGTTTTCCGGAAGAGCTGCACAATTAACAGCAACAAATGGTTCATCTCTCCGTGAGCTGTGATAATGAATA
>JAOUGB010000482.1 GCA_029857875.1 Desulfobacteraceae bacterium
AGGCTAATCCTGTATATTTGGGCAGGGAAGGGGACCTGATTCTATTTTTAGAAAGGATAAGAGATGAAGCCCATCGTTTTGCCATTTCGTTTCACCGTAAGCGGCGGATCAAGACATTGATGCATTCTTCCCTTGATTCAATCCAGGGTGTGGGCGAAAAGAGAAAATTAATTCTTTTAAAACATTTTAAGAGCATAAAAAAAATCCGGGCAGCAACACTGGAGGAATTGAGCGCTCTGCCCGAAATTAGCTATAAACTGGCTAAAACAATAAAAAATGGGCTATCAAGAACTTGAACCTTCCTTCTTACGTCTAACCTTCTTGATATCTTAGAAAAGTCTTCTGGATCTATCTCAGCAAAAGCACCGAAGATTTGCTTCCCTGAATAAGTTTGTCAACTTTGCCCCGGGGAAATATTTTAGTGAATATGGACTGCCCGCCCATCCATAACGCCATCATTGATCGTCTGGCTTCTTGTGAGATGAATGATTCCAGTGACGCGGTGTCCACCAGTTTAATCCATGCCTTGATTTGGCGAGCGTTGTAATATTTCAAGATCGCGTCCAAATTTTTTTCGACCATGGGTTTCAGTGTTGTCCCATCCGTTAATCCTACAATCTCCAATTCTGTCTGATATAGTGTTACCATCTGATTGATCATTTCGATCGATTTTTGACTGATATTCTCCTGGTCCAGACAGCATACGATTTTGCGGATTTGTTTTTCTTCTTTCACAACGAGAACCGAACATGTTGCATTATTGGCAACTTTTTGGGGGAAATTTATTATTCCTTCCCATTGACAATCCCCCTCTTTATAACAGCCCAAGGCAATCAAATCACTATCATCTTCCTGGGATTGGGCCAATATTTCTTTGATAGGATTACCTGACCTTGCCACGATCTTTAAATCTTTCCTGGCTCCCCGACAGACATACAACTCTTCCCATATTCCTCTTTTAACCTCGATAAATTCATATTTGCACGCCCGTTTTTCATAAGGGGATTCTTCTTTTTCAAAATGCTTAAGAAAGCTGCGACGATAAATTTGCAATGTTTTGATTAATGGATGTTTTTTCCCAGACTTATTCGACGGGCTGTCGATGTTCGCCACTTTAGCTCCAACCCCAACCAACGTCACGTCCGCCCAAGTGTTCCCGGCCAGTTTAGCCACATCTTTGACAACATGGGCACTGTAAGAATGTTGATCTACCGCTACAAGAATTCTCATAATAACCTCTCTTAATGTTTATTCATTTATTCATTGCCAGCAAATAAGAATCGGAGACGGGATATGGTTCAGCAATTGAAACCAATTACTCTTTTTGCTTATCGTGTGATGGAGTGGAGACACGACCAGTCCATAGTCCCTTAGCACATCAGCGATTTCTTCCGGAGCCCCCTGAATTGTCAAACAATTTTCGGGGGGCCATTTATTTTCCACCAATATTTCCTCTGCGGCACTTAATGTTCCGTTAATTTCTTTTTTAGCGTTAAAGGACAGTTGTCCGGGCTCCTGAAATTCACAAGAAACCAGATCAAGCTTGAGCTTCGCACCTTTAAATATTTTTAAAAACATGGAAATAAACTTTTTGGACTCTATTTCATTTCGTACAATAAGCGCGACTTTTTCTATATTGACCAGATTTTTAACAATAATAACCGGGCAGGGGATAAGTCTGTAAAGTCGGGAATGTATTTTGTCATAGAGCTTTTTAGCAGTAAAGCTATGAAGTGATCCCTCCACAAACAGATCATACGATTCTTTTTGAATCTCTCGGAGAATTTCATTTTCACGATCTCCGATAAGCATTTTGGGAGCGCCGAGTTTTGGACATGAAGATTTCTCCGCTTTGATCAATTGTGCAATTTCAAATTCTCCTGTTTTCAACACCGTACTTTCCCAGGTTCGGCGAACCCATCCGGTTCCCGGCGCATGTCCGTCTTGATCCGGTTCCTCTACATGAACAGAATGTAGTTTAATGTCGACAAATTGGGCCAGTTGGCAGATATACCTGAGGGCGATACTCGACGCCAAGTCTGCATCAAGGTAAACAAGCGTTCTTAACATGGTTATTCCCCCTTTTAATGAATATACAGATTCTAAAAAGCAACATTCATGGCAGTTTAGTCAAAAAGTTAACGGCTTTCTTTTATCTTTCGTTCTGCTTTGGCAACAACGTCTTTAATTTCACCCAGTTTAAAGGGCTTTGCCAGAAAATCGAAAACGCCTTTTTTAAAAGATTCCTTGGCGGTTTCCATGGTGGCAAAACCGGTAATCACAATCACTTCGGTTAGAGGAGATCGATCCTTTACTCGAGTTAAAAATTCCATACCGTCGAGTCCTTCCATTTTGAGATCGGTGATAACGATATCGAAATCTTGTTCCAGGATTCGGTTCGATGCTTCCAGACTTCTGGAAAAAGCCTCAACGTCATATCCTGATTTTTCTAAGGCCGGTTTTAGACGTTTGAGTACTATCGGTTCGTCATCAAGAATAAGGATTTTTGTTTTTTGTTTGTCGCCCATGATACCTCCCTTAGATAACATTTTTGATATGATCATTTTTCAGATCTTGGAAGACGTTTTTAAGTCTTTCAATTTCTTGTTCATGGTTCATTTTAACATCAAGCTGACGCATAAATGAGACCAATAACCCCAGGATTTTCATCTTTTCTTCCATCATCTTAAGTCCTATTTTTTTAATTCGGGCAATAACCAGATCCCCTCGAATATCGACGCGAAAATCGCTCTTTACCAGAATTTCCGCCAACAATTTGGCCCTGCGTGATCTGCGCGATATATCGGTTACACCGCCAAGGAATCTAAAATAAGCATAGTTGTCATTCAAGTTCTCAGTGATATGGGCTACAATCATATTAAAGTGATAGCCAAGTCGCAGGTTAATATTGACATATTCTTTTGATAACACCGCAAGATTCTGTCCGACATATTTTGGTGTTGCCATGGATGATGAAAACGTACGGGTCAGACTCGACATGAAACTGCCGAAATCC
>JAOUGB010000484.1 GCA_029857875.1 Desulfobacteraceae bacterium
AAGATTGAAGGAACCTGGGAAATCCATCCTAAATACGGACAGCAGTTTAAGATTGAGTCCTACAAAGAAACTTTGCCTGCAACAATTGACGGTATCAAAAAATATCTAAAATCCGGTATTGTCAAAGGGATCGGACCTTCAACGGCAGACAAAATGGTCAACCATTTTAAAGCCGAGGTTTTTGAAATCATAGAGAAATATCCGGAAAAACTTCTGGAAATAGAAGGCATAGGAGAAGCGAAAGCCGCATTGATATGCAATGCATGGAAGTACAATCATGCGGCAAGAGGTCTGATGCAATTGTTGCAAAAGGCAGGCCTTAAAACATCTTATTGTGCAAAAATGCTTAAACAATATGGTACAGATGCGGTGGATGTTATCCGTAACGATCCTTACCGTCTGACCACTGATATCCCGGGTATCGGTTTTTATTTGGCTGACAGGATCGCTCTGAATCTGGGTGTTTCAAGCGATGATCCAACGCGTGTGAGGGCGTGTATTATCCACGTGATGCAACAATTCACAAATGAAGGACATGTCTTTGCTTATGAACATCAACTGATTGAACATTGCCGGCGTCTTTATCAGTTGGAACCCGATATCATTGGATATTCCATCGAGATGCTGGCTGCCGAGAAAGAACTGGTCATTGAAAATGCATTGGATTCTTCCGAAAACAGAATCATTTATCTCAGAGAATTCCATCAGGCGGAAAATGGTATATCGAACCGGCTTAAAGCGCTGATGTCCGTCCCGATTACACCCCATTCAATCGATGCAGAACGTATTTCAGCAGAAGTTCAAAAAAAATTGGCCATAGCGCTTTCTGAAGAACAAGTTGATGCGCTCGAAAAAATACTTTCCCTCCGGGTTGCGATCATCACCGGGGGACCCGGAACCGGCAAAACGACCTTGATACGGTCTATCAATGCCATATTTGAAGTGTTCGGGAAAAAGGTGCTTCTTGCGGCACCAACCGGCCGGGCAGCCAGGCGGTTGTCCGAGGTGACCCGAAGGGAGGCAAAAACCATTCACAGATTGTTGGGGGTTAATTTTCAAGACGGGCTGTTTAATAAAAACAAGGATAATCCCCTTGATGCGGATGCAGTGATTATCGATGAAGCATCAATGCTGGACACACTTTTAATGTTTCATCTGATAAATGCAGTCCCCATGACCGCTGTATTGATTCTGGTGGGTGATGTTTACCAGCTTCCATCCATAGGGCCCGGCAACGTAATCTCCGATATGATCAAATCAGCTCAAACCCCTGTTTTCTATCTTAAGAAAATATTCAGACAGGCCAATCAAAGTCCCATCATTTTGAATGCTCACAGAATTCGCAATGGTGAGTTGCCGGTCCTAAGATCTCTGAACGATTCGGAGGGTCTTTCAGAGTTTTATTTTTTGGAGCAGGGTGATCCGAATAAGGTTGTTTCTACTATTGTTGAATTGTGTACAACAATAATTCCCGAGACGTTCTCTTTTGATCCGATGCATGATGTTCAAGTGTTAACACCGATGCATAAAGGTCTTGTCGGCACAACCCATCTCAATCAGGTTTTACAAAAGGTATTGAACCCGAACCCGGTGATGGTTGAAACCACAGGCACAACATTTAAAATTGGAGATAAGGTCATGCACCTTAAAAACAACTATCAAAAAGACGTTTTCAATGGAGATATCGGAACCATAAGCGCTGTAGATATAAAAGAACATATCTTTTCGGTGGACTACTACGGAAGGACGGTAGATTACGATTTTACGGAAACGGATGAAGTCTCTCTGGCATATGCCATATCCGTCCATAAATCACAGGGATCCGAATACCCGGCCGTAATATTACCGATCATGGTTCAGCATTATGTTCTTCTTCAAAGAAACCTTTTATACACCGCCATTACACGGGGTAAGAGTCTGGTCATTATTATCGGCACAAAAAAAGCCCTGACAATTGCTCTAAAAAACGATATGCCTAAAAAACGCCTGTCCGGACTTGCTTTCAGGCTAATAAATAATTAACGTAGAGGCAACGCCTTGTTTTTGAGCGTTAAAATAAATATATATGAAAAATCTTGACAATGCGTATTATTTCAATTAGTTAAACTTCAGCCTTTATTGAGGCGCATGTTTGTAAAGTATTTAAATAAAAACAATTAATTAGGTGATTATTTATGGCACTACCAAAACGTAAAACATCAAAATCAAAGCGGAATAAACGGCGGACTCATCAAAAGATCTCAGCCCCTAAACTGACCAGTTGTCCCCAGTGCGGTGATTTCAGGCTTCCACACCATGCATGCCCCGGTTGCGGCACATATAAGGGCCGCAATGTAGTTGATGTCGAATAATTTTGTTCGTTTCCAAAAAACGTCCTTTTTACTCGATGCGAGATCATTTTTAGAATTTTTGGAAATGTTATCACTTCAAGTGTAATATGCAGGGTAATATCATGGCCGAAAATAGAACACCCATTATCATCGGCAGCGATCATGCTGCATATGCTTTGAAAGAAAAAATCAAAGCATTTCTCATTGAAAGATCCATTGATGTTGAGGATGCCGGCTGCTATAGCGAAGATTCGGTGGACTATCCGGATGTTGGGATCAAAGTTGCGTCGATGGTGTCATCGGGAAAATTCGGGCAAGGCATACTCATGTGTGGTACGGGGATCGGTATGTCCATGGTGGCCAACAAATTTTCTCATGTCAGGGCGGCGTTGTGTGCCGATATGTTCTCCGCTATCATGAGCAGACGACACAACAATTCCAATATCCTGGTTTTGGGGGGGCGTGTTATCGGAGACATTCTTGCCATGGAGATTGTGAAAGTCTGGCTGGAAACTCCTTTTGACGGTGGAAGACATCAGAGACGATTGGAAAAGTTCGATCAGATAAATATGGATTTTGCCAATAAAACCTAAGCCGGACAAGCCGGAAAAGTTACAAGTGATCTAAAGTTTGAAGTGATCTAAAGTTAAGGAGTCGCTACGCTCCGGGTATTTATATTAAATTG
>JAOUGB010000485.1 GCA_029857875.1 Desulfobacteraceae bacterium
GCCCAATTGGGATCTCAATTTCGGCATACTCGAATCATTCTATAAGGATGATACCACAAGCACCGGGGTAAAATTAGAAAAAAACGCCGTCATTATTGCACTGGGGATTCAGTATAAGTTTTTTTAATAAAATCGCTTCACGATTTTATGCAATATAAAAAAGGGTCGGTTTTTTAACCGGCCCTTTTTCTTGTCACTCGTCACTATTTTCTATTTTCTATTCACTTTTTTCAGACAATCCTTTTGAATAATTTCTCAAGATCCTTAAAGCTCCATCGGATCCACGTTGGGCGGCCATGGGGGCAGTTTGAGGGCTGGTCGCATGTATCGAGCTGATGGAGCAACTCCCGGATCTCTTTATCTGAAAGCCTCTGATTGGCCCGAATGGCGCCGTGGCAGGCCATGAGTTCGAGGCACTGGTCAAGAACCGTTTCCATGCCAAAAGAAAAGCCGATCTCGGCTGTCTTTTCCACCATTTCAATCACCAGGGGTTTAATCTCTTTGTTTTTCAAAAGCAAAGGAACGGCTTTTACCACAAAAGTATCTCCGCCAAAAGGCGCTATTTCCAGTCCAAGATCATTTAGATTTGGAATCAGTCTTTCGAGAATTTTCGCTTCCCGGTATCCAAGATCGATGGTTTCGGGAATCAGGAGTTTCTGAGACGTCATTCTTCTCTTTTGAAATCGGTTTTTAAGCTGTTCGAAAAGGATCCGTTCGTGGGCGGCGTGCTGATCGATGAGAATCAATCCGTCACCGGACTCGCAAAGTATGTACATGTCACGAAACTGTCCGATCACCCGTAAATCCCCAAACCGTTTTTTCTCCCAGAGTGGCGCCTGGACGGTGGTCTGGGCCAGGCTCGAATCCTTCTTCAGCGAAAATGCCGGTCGAAACGAAGCCAAGGTTCCCATTTCACGGGAAGGCGGGTCCTTTCTTTGTTTTTCGAATATTTCGAAATCAGCCATTGGTTCAAAAATGCCGGGCTGTTCCACGGACAGCAGGTTTGTGCGTACTTTTGAGACCGTCCATCCGGATTGATCAGCATGCTGCAATGCCTCTGCCACAGATCTTCTTACCCCTTCATGAACATTTTTCTGATGTGCAAACCGGACTTCGTGTTTTGCGGGATGGACATTCACATCCACCTGATCATAGGGAACATGGATAAACAGCACCGCCAACGGGAACTGCCCCTTCACCAACCTGCCGGAATACCCTTCGAACAGGGCATGCTGGATGATCCGGTCACGGACAACCCTACCGTTGACGTAGACGTAAATCCCCCGGGATGTCCTGCGCGTATTCCTGACAGAAGATATCCAGCCGGTAATTGAAAGATCGTCTGCTGAAAATTTTATTTTGCACAGATCATCTTTGATATCGATGCCAAGGACATCCACAATCCTGTCAACGGAATCTCCTGTTGCCGGCCAGTTTTTAACCAGCTTTTCGTTGTGCGTTAATCTGAACTGGACATCAGACCATCCCAAAGCGATTTTTGTAATGGCATCGACAATGTGCCCCATTTCCGTGGTAACGGTCTTTAAAAATTTTCGACGGGCCGGCATGTTAAAAAAAAGACCTTCTGCTGTCACCATGGTCCCCTGGGGAGCGCCGATCTCTGAAACCTTTTTGATGGTCCCCCCATGAACAATAACCTCGGTCCCCGACGAAGAGGTTTCGTCCCTGGTAACCAGACAAAATTTTGAAACCGCGGCAATGCTCGGCAGGGCCTCACCCCTGAAACCAAGGGTATTAATGGCAAACAAATCCCCATCTGTGTATATTTTACTTGTTGCATAACGTTCCATAGACAGCATGGCATCATCCCGGCTCATGCCAACACCGTTGTCTGAAACCCGAATCAGAGATCGTCCGCCTTTTTTCACTTCGATCATGATTCGGCTGCTGTTTGCATCCAGCGCATTTTCAACGAGTTCTTTGACAATGGAAGCCGGGCGTTCCACCACCTCGCCGGCGGCAATTTTGTTGGAAAGGATCTCAGGAAGGATTTTAATTTTGGACATAATCGATACGCGAAAATACAGTAACAAGTAAATAGTAACGAGTGACAAGTGGAATTCGCTCATCACCCATTACGCACTACTCGTTACTCGTTACTCGTCACTATTCACTATTCACTGTTTCCTATTTACTGTTTCCTATTCACTCGTCACTATTTACTTTTCTTTCTCAAGCAGGTAGCGAAATAAAAAATCCGCATCTTTGGGTGACAGGTCGAATTTCATGCACGCCTCCTCAATGAGGGTTTTCGATTCTTTTCCGGGATTGAACTGCCGTTCATCGGAAACCCACTTGACGGCTTTTCTTAGATCTTCCCCTTTTGGTTGAATACTCATAGTCTTTTTTCCTTTTTTATTTTAACCGCAGATTCACGCGGACAATTCGGTGGCCGACATGGCCACCGATTAAGTGTCATGCCCTTCGGGCAAATCCAAAACCATTCTTTTTATCTTAACTTTTGGATGCTTGAAATTGATTAAAAGCCCAGCTTGTATCCCTGAGGCTTTTAAGTAATTCAGCAGTTGAGCTTCATGCACATTATCAAATTTTTCAACTGTCTTGAGTTCAACGATTACCTTATTTTCAACAAGTATATCGATAATATATTCACCTACAACATTTTTCTTATAAAAAACTTTAACTGGTATCTGGCTTTCAGCGTTAAGCCCTCGTGTTTTTAATTCAAGCAATAAAGCATTTTCATAAACTTTTTCAAGAAAACCGGAACCAAGTACTCGATTAACCTCAAAAGCTGCACCATTTATGGCATAGGTGATATCGTTAATATCCATATTTCATTTCTTTCATTAACTGAATTCATCTTTTTGTTCGGCCAAGTCGGCCGAACAAAACGTCTGCGTGTTTCTGTGTTCATCGGCGGTTACAAGAAGGAATAAGTGATTTAACAAACTTTTATAATTGTGGTTTTTTCGTATGAAAATCCGTTGCTTGCTCGAAATTATAGGCCACCTTGAAAAGCTTT
>JAOUGB010000486.1 GCA_029857875.1 Desulfobacteraceae bacterium
TGAGACGATAAGGCCCTCGAACTATGTTAGGGATAAGGAGAGAAGACCTCCGGTTAAACCGGAAGGTGACCCGAAAAAAACCCTCTTGTTAACACCTGAAAGGCCGAAAAAACCTGATGAAAGCGATCTCCCAGAGACACTCATTATATCGCCTTTACAAAGCCCATCGAAATTCAAACAGGCTCGCTTTAGCTCTCCACTTCAAGAGATTAGACCAGATGACCCTTCAAAGACCCATATTCCGCCAGATGAAGGGTTGGTCGTATTAAATCAAAAATTTGAAAGGCCAGACAAAGACGAGCTTCTGGAAGAAACCATTATCGTCCGACCGAAAAAAATCGATCCAGGTAAAACAAAGGATAATCAATAGAACCATGACCGACCAGATAGATATCGTTCAATTGGCAGATGAAATCAGGAGTGTTTATGTTTTGGACGACAATCAGGTGGAGAAACGCATTGAACAATTTTTAAAAGAGAGACTGAAAAACCTATCCGATTCTGAAGGCTTGACGATACTCGAGAAACTTATTTCTGAATTTGGCAACACTCCCCATAGCTGTATAGAAGATTTAATCTTGGAAAATGGTATTATGTCTCAGATATGTTCACTTTTGCTTGGAAAAGATGTCTCCCGGACCAACCTATCCTCAACTGAGTTTTTAAAGAGATTAACAGAGGGCTTAAACACTATTTTTGATTCACTGGACCAGTTGATTAAAGTGATTAACAAGACCCTGTTTGGAGAAGGTTTAGGAAAACAAGGAACCCGTACAATCATTGGTTATAACCCGGAATCCCTGGAAGGCCATCTCGGGCAGATCAATAAGGCTTTTTCCATAGCCATGAGAGCCTTTGAAAAAACTGTCAGAATCAAAGTTGAACAAATACTTCAAGCAATAGACCCCGATCAGATTTCTGCTGAAAAGGATGGATGGTTAAAGATTCCTCCATTCCAAAAGGCGGAGTATTATGAAATATTCGAGGAAAAGCATAGTGAAATTAAAAAGTGGTTCGAATCAGATAAATTCATGGAGGATTTTCGTCGAGAATTTGAGAAGAACTGCCAAATTATATCAGAAGATTAAGGAGACAACATTGAGACATTATTTTAACATTCTGTTTTTGTTGGTGATCATTTCGTTTTTTTGTGCATGTTCCCGACCGCTTCCGCCTCCGGAATGGCTGTATGAAAAAGAGGCAATCCGAATTAATATAAAGGCTGATAAAAATTTAAACGAGCATGGAGGCATGCCGCATCCACTCCACTCATGTGTATATCAGCTAAAAGATCTGAATGCGTTTATAAAGCTTACCGGGTATGAAGATGGGCTTCGAGAGCTGCTGGATTACAGGTGTGCCATTTTTGATGCTTCGGCAGCTGCTCCCATGGATATTCAACCGGAACAAGGATTGACACTAACTCTGGATCGAGCAGAAGGAGCCAGATATGTTGCAATTGCTGCAGGTTATTATGAACTTTCAAAAGATCGTACGATACGGTGGATAGAAATTCCGTTGATTACTGAGACAAAGGGATTTATCACGCGTAAAAAGATTCAAAAACCTGGTCACTTGAATATCGAAATTATTTTAGGTCCGAAACAGATACAGACTTTTAAAGGAAAAGAATAAGATGAAAAGACCGCTTTTCTGGCACCAAGGCCTTTTTTTACAACCCCAGCATTTTCAGATGAAAGATCGGTATGACGAGCTATTGCTGACACCATTACACAGGTTTCTCAATCCTCATTTCTGGGGAATTGCAGAAATGGAGATTCAGCAGGCAGCCCTTGGGAATTATTCCTTTAATCTTGAAAGCGGAAAATTTTTATTCCCTGATATGACCTATGTGGTTTACCCGGACAATGCCAAGATTCAACCCCGGTCCTTTGAAAGGGCGTGGAAAGAAGGTGGAAAAACCTTCTCTGTATATCTTGGCCTCAAAAAATGGAATGATGAAGGTGAAAATGTCACGGTTTTGCCCAACCTCGATAATATTTCTGGGGTCAACACCCGGTTCGTTACCCCAACTGATCCGGAAGAAGTTCAAGATTTACATCAAAATAGCCCCTCGGCTCAGATAAATAAAATGTACTATCTGCTGCAAATATTCTGGGAAACAGAAAAGGATCTTCTGGGCGATTATGAGCTTATCCACCTGGCAAATTTGGAAAGAGATGGTGATGAGATAAAGCTTTCGGAACAATTTATTGCCCCTTGCATCAGCATTTCAGGATCTGAAACTCTGGATAAACTTATCCGAGAAATTAGAGACCAGATCGCTTCCCGAGGACGACAGCTTGAAGCTTACAAGCGCGAAAGAGGGATTCACAGCGCGGAGTTTGGGGCAAGAGACATGGTCTACCTCTTGGCATTAATGTCATTGAACCGTTACGTGCCCCTTTTAACGCATTTGACCGAAACCAAGAGAGTCCACCCCTGGCCCTTGTATGCGGTTTTAAGACAACTGATTGGAGAGTTATCTTCCTTTTCCGGCCAGATTTCTGTAACCGGAGAATTGGAAGACGGGACCCAGCTTTTGTTCGGTTATGACCATCGCAATTTATGGGAATGCTTTTCCGGCGCTAAAACACTAGTAACCCAACTCCTGGAGTTTGCCGCTGAACCGGAATATATTATCCAGCTATTGTATGATGGAACTTATTTTACTGCCGATCTCCAGCCCATGATATTTGAAGGAAGAAATCAATTTTATCTGGTTTTTGAAACTGAAACCGACCCTAAAACAATACTGCAAGGTACCGAGAGCATCGCCAAGCTCGGCACCCGTGAATCTTTACCCATTCTCATCGCTCGTGCGCTTCCCGGGATAAAACTAGAATATCTTCCCATTCCACCACAGGAGCTACCGCGACGAGCACATTCAACATATTTTAAAATAGACCACCACGGTGACTACTGGACCAAGGTACAAAAAGAAAAAAATTTGGCATTGTATTGGGATGCGGCGCCGCAGGATTTGAAGGTACAACT
>JAOUGB010000021.1 GCA_029857875.1 Desulfobacteraceae bacterium
TAGTCGAAAAAAGAATCCAGATGAGGATAAATCAGGGGGATCAAACTTTCAATTCCAGGGAAAACACCATCTTTTCTGATTCGATGGATCAAGTCTCTTATCTTGGTTACGGGGATATTCAAGTGCGATGATTGCTTTCTTATTCGATTGATGACCTGAGTTAGGTGGGCTGATTTGAGAATTGTTTCCCTGGCCGGCAGTATGACGGCTTCCCGAATGTTTTTGATCGTTCGTTGGGTGACTGCTGAAAAAAATCGAATTGACTCTACCGTATCACCAAAGAGTTCAATTCGAATCGGATCTGAATAGAGCGGCGAAAAAATGTCAAGAATACCTCCTCTTATGCTGAAATCTCCAGGCTCTTCAACCATTGATGATCGTTCATAACCACTGGATATAAGCTTGTCCACCAACCGATCCCGATCGATACCTTCCTCCACCATAATTAGTTCTGCATAGTCACAAAGTTCCTGTTTGGGTAAATTTCTCTGCATCAGCGCCGATATGGTCGTCACCACCATGGGCGGCACATCACCAACAATGAGCTGGTAAAGTGACCTTATCCGCTTGGCTGCTGTTTCGTTGTGATACGAGAGATATTTAAATGGTGTAATATTATACGGCGGGAAATAAATCAGAGGGGGACAGGGCCTTTCTGCAAAAAAATCCAGATCTTCTAAATATGTTTCCGCTTCTTTGGTTGAAGAGGTGACGACAACAACCGGTGCCCTGTGTTTCATATACAAGCGGTTCACAAAATAGGCTTTTTCTGAACCGGAGAGCCCTGTGCAAATAACATCGTAATCCTTGTAAGGACTCGTATCAAAAAGATATTTTAGTGATATTTTTTCTTGATTTTGATTCATAAACAAAGTAGATTCTTCCAAATTAGTTCGCTTCGCTCAAAATTGGAATGTTGGAATAATGGAGTAATGGATTTTGGGGAAAATGGGCATGTGGGATATTGGTAAAATCCGTCTTGACCGAGCAGCAAAAAAACATAAATAATAGAATTCCTCTATAAATCAATATTCCACTATTCCATCATTCCATTATTCCACATATAAGGCAAAAAAACCATATCTCAATAAATTATTTTATTTACAGCATGTTATAGAATTTCCGAGACGTTTAATTGCGCCGGCGTAGCTCACTCGGTAGAGCAGCTGATTCGTAATCAGCAGGTAGGCGGTTCGAATCCGCCCGCCGGCTCCACCTTTTGAGGGGTTTTCGTTATTTATTCTGGAAATCCTTTTTATTTCTTGCCTTTACAATTAGGTATTTCTTCAAATCGCTATAACCCAATTCGTATCATTGTGCAACCGGCGTTTATGCTCCGGCAAAACACTTTTTGCCCAAAACAAAAGGAGATATTGTGAGTTATAAAATTGGATTTGCAGGAACCGATGGAAGGACCCTTCTTAGTGCTTTGGTTGCCTCTACGGCCACAAGTGACCATTATCAGGATGATTTTCAGGGGGTGGTTATTCGAGGGATGCCGGCCATGCAGCCATTTGCAATGTCCATGGAATGGCCGGTGAATTTCATTTCAACGGCAGACAACTCTAAAGAAGGGTATGCCGCCGCGATTATCGAAGCCCTAAAGAACGGAACCATCGACTGCGTCATGCCGATGCCGGAAGATTTGCTGCTCGGTGGTCTGGTTGATGACCTTGAAAAAACCGGTTTTACAGATCGAATCATCGGATTTAATCGAGAAAGTGCATTTATTGAGGGTGACAAGATCGCCTGTAAATATCTGTGTCGCCAATATGGTATTCCCGTAGCAGACCAATGGTATGAAGTCGATGCGCGAAATTACGAAAAAGTTTTAAAAACCTGCCTCTTACTCATCGACGAATTCGGCGGCGCAGTTCTGAAATATCCTTACAGCGCCGGCGGTAAAGGCTCCCGTATTATTTTAAACGCCTGGGAAGTTAAAGAGGTTTATGACACACTCATCAAAGATTATGGAAAAAATTATAAGCGGCTATTCGGGAAAAAATCAACATGGCCGCTCCTTGTCGAATCAAGGATGTCAGGGGTGGAAATATCGTTTAACATTTTGATTGACAAAAACGGAGATTTTCAAATTCTTCCCACATCCATGGATTATCCGGAGCGTTTTCCGGGGCCTGCCAGCAAAGACAATCCAATTACCGGTGGAATGGGCAGTATATCACCCCATCCCATGGAAACGCCCGAACTTTTTGAAATGGCAGCCGAAAATATTGTAAAACCGTTGATAAAAGCCTTGAGAGAAAAAAATATGTTACGCCCATGTCTGGTGTACCCCGGCTGCTTTTTAACGTTTGACGACAATATGATGCCAACCAGAATTCGAGTTTGTGAAATAAACATTCGACCTCCGGAACCCGAATGGCAACCGATTGTTCGCAGGATAAGGAACCTGGGGGCGCTGATTAAAGCCACAGTTGAAGGCAATTTGATTGAAGTGGCACCGGAAGTTCGATCAGAACAAATATCCATCTGTACGGCTTTGGTTACAGGGCCTGGCGGCCCTCAAAACCAAAAAGGGTATCCAGGCTCCTGTACAAAAGGAGAACCGGTCCATATTGATTTTGGCTATATGAAGAAAAAAAAGATCCAGGTGATTCCATCTGCCATGACATATTCAGAAGAAGAGAAGCTTTTCAAGTCAGATGGCAGCAGGGTCGTATATTGCAATGTTAATGCAACGGTTAAAACCGGAGAAAGCAGAGCACGATTGGCTGAGCAGCTGCGCAGAAAAGTATTGACAGCTTTTGAAAATGGTAAAATAAGAGTCATACCCCGTGAAAATCCTGAAGGAAATCGGCTGGATTTACGAAATGATATTGGAAACCATTTCGATATCGCCGAGGAATTGCTCCAACGAAGATAGTGTTGTATGGATGTTCTATACATCATCAATACATAAAAATTTATAATAACATAAAGTTTTTAGTTTAACCATCTTGACAAATAGATCTGTTTTATCATACCGATATAATGGACCAAACATGAGGAGGAATCTGAATGAATGATTCGGATGATGAGAAGCTGAAAGCCGAAATCGATAAAATTATGTCGAATATCGCTGAAACAATGGAAAGAATCGAAAAACTTGATCTTATTAATAGGGATAACTCGAGACAAAATAAGCATTAACATTAATAAAACTTTAAAAAGAAATCAGTCGCTTAGGAGGTGCCATGGCATTAACAAAAAATGATATCGTTACAAGTGTAAACGAATTGGGTTTTACCAAAAAAAAATCTGTGGAAATCATTGAAACTTTGTTGGAAATCATGAAAAGTACGCTGGAAAAAAATGAAGATGTACTGATTTCAGGATTCGGCAAATTTTGTGTAAAGCAAAAAAAACAGCGGAGAGGTCGAAACCCTGCGACAGGCGCCGACTTGATACTGAAAGAACGCAAAGTAGTCACATTCAAGTGTTCAGGAAAGTTAAGGGACAAGATTAACGGTCAATGAATCTCCGATTAGATTATCGCACCCTTAATTTTCATCAACGCCAATAAAGTGTAGCAGGCCTTTTAGATATATTGTGGTGCGAAACTTGAGTTAATCTCTATAAATCCTTTTATCTATCCACTGTGCTAAGCCATAGAAATTGGTAGGGATTCAATTTTAATGCATCTGTACGGAAACGCACGCCGGTAATCAGGTCTTTCATCCAAAGAGGAGCCCTTGCACCCGATAATGAAACCCCAATCCGTTTGGATGAAATATTGGTGACGGCATATATGATTTGATCCTTAGCATACCTTGCGATAACAAACGCTTTTGGATCGATTTCCAGTATTTCAAAATCCGCATTTGGATGAAAAGCAGATTGCCTTTTTCTGGTTTTGATCATTTTAATATAATTATAAAAGATCCTGGAGCGAAATGTTTCAGGATCTTTTAGTTGTGATAACACCTCATTAACCTGAAGTTTTTCCCGATTGATGGTTCTTGCTCGTTGGGTCTGACGTAAACCCGTCTTCCAGTTCCGTGAACCGAGGACACTGTGAATATATGAAGCAGGGACCCCCGGCAAAACGAACTGGATGGCCTGGGAAGCCAGAAACTTTGGTATATGCCAAAAATCTATTTTGCTCTCGGGATTTAACAGGGCATCCACATAAGTTATATTCAACTCATACGGGCTTTGGGAACCATCCGGGTTTCTTTTATAAGAAACGCTCCCACCGTTCTCCTTCACAATATCAATGAGCCTGTCAATTTCGGACCGGGCTAAAATCCCTTCCAGCGGGCGCACGCCGATTCCATCATGGGACGCCGTGAAATTGAAAAACGTATTATGGGGAGAATTTACCCGTAAACATTTGGCCCATTCGGACAGCACCGTTGAATCCTCCCGAACAATAGAATAAAAAAGCAACGGTGGCAAAGTGAAATTATAAATCATTTGTGCTTCATTTCGTCCATCGCCAAAATAACTCATATTCTCATGATGAGGGACATTGGTCTCGGTAATCAGCAGAACGTCCGGTGCAACAACGTTCAATATTTTCCGAAAAAGTTGAACCACCTGATGTGTCTGTCTTAGATGAATACATGTGGTTCCAATTTCCTTCCAAAGATATGCAATCGCATCAAGACGGATGGAGGTTGCCCCTTGTTCCACATAAAAAAGAAGGGCTTCTATCATCTTTTCAAGAACATGTAAGCTTTTGTAATTCAGATCGATCTGATCGGAACTGAACGTCGTCCAAACGTGCACGGCCTCATCGGAAGTTTTTTTGAATCGGGTTAAAAGTGGTAAGGAGCGAGGTCTTGTCACCATAGACAGATCGATGGATGGATCGACCTCGATGGCGAACTCCTTATAGGTTGTCTTTTCTTCTAAATAGTTTTGAAACCACATGCTCTTTGCTGAAACGTGATTGAGCACAAGATCAAACATCAACTGAAACTCATCGCCTAATCGGCGAATATCCTTCCAATCACCAAGCTCGAGATTCACCGCTAAAAAATCGATAACCGAAAATCCGTCATCTGAAGAAAAAGGGAAAAACGGCAGGATATGTATTGTTGAAAACACATTTTTAAATTGACTCACAGCAAATTCATATAGCGTCTTTAAGGGAAGCTCCCCTTTTTTATTTAAGGTGTCGCCATAGGTTATCAAAAACACATCTTCCTCGGAAAAATAGCCTTCCCCCGGCCTTTGTGTAACCGGGAATCTCTCGATTAAGGCAGCAACCTTCTCAAAAGCCAGATTTCCGGTCTTTGTCCCGTAAATATCTCTGAGGATGTGTTGAATCGCACCCAAGTCTTTCAATTTTTTTTTCCTGTTTCTGTAAAAAATAGATTATCTGTAATGGTTTTGTCCTTTGAAACAATTCGATTTCAAAAGAGCTTCAGGTATGATTAAATTTTTAGCTGGAAGCTGTCTGAGTGGATTAGGGATCGTTTTGAAAGAACCATAAGCGATTTAACTTTATGGATGACCCTCCCCTGTTAAAGCAAAGACTTTTATTAATTGCCCGGGCAGGTTCTTTCATTACGAGCCCTTATACACGAGTTCTTTCAGGAAAAATTTAATTATACCTGAAGCGGTAATCTTTTCAAGAAACTAAAGATTAATGTCATACGCCTTTATCTTACTCAAAAGGGAAGGATGACTGATTTCAAGAATCCTGGCGGCTTTCGTCCGGTTGCCATTTGTTGCCTCTAGCGCCTTTGTAATGAGTCTTTTTTCCAGTATTTTCTGGGCGGCCTTTAGAGAGTGCCCGTCGAAAAAATCTTCCACCTTTTCTCTCTCTTGACTCTCACCCAAATCAAGAGGAAAGTTTTCCGGTACAAGAATCGTTTCTTCGGCAAGCACCGCAGCTCTCTCGATAACATTTCCAAGCTCTCTGACGTTTCCTGGCCAGTGGTATTTGAGCAGAATGGACATGGCTGCGGGCGTTATCCCTTTTATGTTCTTTTCGAGGCTGATATTGAATCGGTTTATAAAATGTTGACTTAAAATAGGTATATCTTCAGGCCGATCCTTTAGCGGAGGCAACTGAATCGGCATCACATTCAGCCGGAAAAAAAGATCTTCCCGAAATGTGCCATTTTTTGCTTCATCTTCAAGATTTTTAGACGTCGCAGCAATGACACGAACATCTATTTTTTTTGTCTTTGAATCACCCACTGGTCTGATTTCATTTTCTTGCAATACCCGCAAAAGTTTCACCTGCAAAGATAGAGGTAACTCCCCAATCTCATCCAAGAAAATTGTTCCTCGGTCTGCTTCTTCAAAAAGTCCCTTTCTATCGCTGTCCGCACCTGTAAAAGCGCCCCTTTTATATCCAAAAAGCTCACTTTCCAGCAAATTTTCAGGTATACCGCCACAGTTGACAGGAACCAGCGGATTTTTCGCCCTTTTTCCTGCAAAATGGATGCCCTGTGCGATCAATTCCTTCCCGGTTCCGCTAGCGCCACAAATCAATACCGTGGTATCGTATTGAGCTACTTTCTCGGCAATCTTGAATACAGCCTCCATGCCCTTGCTTTTTGCAACCATATTCCCAAAGTGATAATCATCTTGAATCTTTCTAATGCGTTCTTTTAACCAGCGATTCTCTCTTTTCAAACTCTCGCGCTCTTCTGCTTTTTTAAGGGTAAGAAGAACCTCATCTAACTTAAAGGGTTTGGATATGAAATCATATGCGCCTTTCTTCATGGCTTCAACGGCTGTATCGATGCTGCCATATGCGGACATCATAATGACAGTGCTGGCCCACAGCTTGTCCCGTGCGGCTTCAAAAAACTCCATTCCACTCATATCCGGCATTTTAAGATCACAAAGAATGAAATCGTATAATGTCTGATCAACCATATCCAAAGCCTCTGAACCATTGGATGCCGTATAGACGCGGTAGCCGGATTTCTTAAGCATCGAAGACAACATGTGGCGCATATTCTCTTCATCGTCTATAATGAGCAAACGTTTTTGAGAAAATACGTTGTCCTTTGATATTTTTTTATCCATTGTCCAAATCCTCACCAAAATGAAGCGGCAGATATACGGTTAGGGTTGTTCCTTGGTCTTCTTGACTGCTTGCTTCAATCTTACCTCCCATCTTCTCGACAATCATAAAACAGACGGATAGTCCCAGACCGGTGCCTTTTCCGTATGCTTTGGTGGTAAAGAAAGGATCAAAAATATTTCCAAGATCTGTTTCTGGAATTCCGATGCCATTATCAATATAGTCTATTCTCAAGACATCCATGCCTTCAGTTGAATCATGCCGGATGTTTTTTTGGACATCGCTGGTAATCGATATTCTTCCCTTTGAAGGATCCTTTGACGATAAAATTGCATCTGCGGCATTGATCATCAGATTCAAAAAAACCTGTCTTAACTGATTCGGATCTGCCATAACCCTATCATTTTCCGCGAATAATCTTAAGTCCAAATCTATATCAGACATTAAAGGATGAAATCGAGATGCACCAATGGTATCTTCGATGATTTCGTGAACAGAAACAGTTTTCACATCCTCGATCGAGGGCCTGGAGAAGTCAAGAAGTTGACGGATAATCGTATCGATTCGCTTTAACTCGGCTTCAGTACGCTGAAGAAATTCTTCTCTGTCTGTGTTTGAAATGTCATTTTCTTTAAGCAGTTCAAGATAACCGTTAATAATACCAATTGGGTTTCCGATTTCATGGGCGATTCCTGCAGATAATCTGCCGACAGATGCCAATTTTTCCGCCCGGATGATATCTTTTTGAGCCTGTTGCAATTCATAATTTGCCTTCTCAAGGGATGCTACGGCAGACTGGAGTTTTTCTTTATCCTCAGCGATATGCCCAAGCATCCGATTCAATGCTTTTGAAAGCTTACTGAACTCGTTGTCTTCACTCTCAGACAGAAAAAATATTTCATTATCATCTTGATATTCTTCAGCTCTTTTGACCAGTCTCTGTAAAGGTCTTACCGCAATTCTGGTCATTCGATAAAAACCAATAAAGGTAAAAACAACCGTGTTTACAAGTATATATATTAATAATACATATTGCGTTCGCCTTAAAACCTCATAAACTCCTGTAAGGGACAGCGCAACGCTGCTCCCTCCGACAATCCTTCCTTCTCGAATTAAAGGTGCTGATACAATCATATCCTGCCCCTGGGTCCACACCTCCCACCAGGTTGAACCAAAAAATCGGGTGGTTTTAATTCCGGACCGAATTGTCTGTCGGGTAATAGCTTCGAGTTCGCCTTGTATATCACAGCTTTTGCCTCCTGAAAAAACTCGATTTTGATTTTCATCCATAATTAGGATACAAGAAAATCCTGTTTCAGTGATCATTTTGGCAAAATCATCCTGAAAGTCAGAGGGTAAGATGACATTTTTCGAATTAGAATAATTTGTATTATTAAGTCTGATTCCTGATAATAAAGCATATCCTTTTGTAATTTCTGACCTGATAAGAGCCTTCTGCATAAGAATAATCATTACAAATCCGGTTAAAATCATTGCCAGCAAAAAAAGCACTACCAGTTGAACAGCAATATTCGTCTTTAAACTTCGAGTATACACATTGAACCTTTTAAGTAAAGAATCCTGGCCCAAAGGACCAGGCTTTGGTTTAACCCTAAAAGGGGCTGTTTCCCTGAAAGCCAGACAAGTTAAAAGTGCCTAAAGTGATCTAAAGTGCCTAAAGTTATGGAGTCGCTTCGCTCCGCTGATTTTATATAATTGATAGAATTCCTTAACTTTAGCTCACTTTAAACTTTAGTTCACTTCAAACTCTTGCAGCGATTCTTCGGGCAGAGCCAAAGAACTTTGACCTGGCCCAAAGGACCAGGTTTTTCAGGGCAAAATTAAAATGCAGAACAATACACCCTATCAAAAAGAATTACCGGACAAACTTTACTTCAAGGTTGGAGAAGTCAGCTCGATTGTCGGCGTACCGGCATATGTTCTAAGGTTTTGGGAGTCTGAGTTTAAAAAGATAAGTCCCAAACGAACCTCCTCGGGTCAGAGATTGTATAGGAAAAAAGATGTAGAGCTGATTCTATGGATCAAGCATCTCTTATATGAAAAAAAATTCACCATTGAGGGCGCCAAACAACGATTAAAAACTAAGCCCACCGGACAAAGGGAAAAGCCTCCTACCGACATCCTTCAAGAAATCTGCACCGAACTTCAAAAAATCCGTGATCTTTTAACCTGATCCGTCTTCCATCTTTACCTTTAAAATTAATATTGAAAAATATTGACAATGCATATTTTTTGTAATATTTTTGTCGTGTTTCTTAACGGGCGGGCATAACTCAGTGGTAGAGTACAAGCTTCCCAAGCTTGGAGTCGCGAGTTCAAATCTCGTTGCCCGCTCCATTGAAGGTCGCCTTTTCATGATAAAGGTTGCTGAGTGTAGATTCTGGGAATGAAGGTGTGATTTGGATTTAATTTTTCTCGCATGGGTAATTAAATGAACAGGTAAAGTTTTTCAATCCACCAATAGATCTACCTGTATGAGAAGAAACGGGCGACAGCCCGTTTTTGTTTTTATTAGGGAACACGAGTTGAAAGACTATTGAAAATGAAAAAAGGGGGAAAGGGCAATAAAAGACCCAAAGACAAAAGCCGGAAACAAAATAATTGGTCACCGGATAATATGAAAAGAATGATTGCCCAGACAAAAGACTTATTAGATCCACTGTGTGAAGCCGAAGGGATAGAACTGGTGCACCTGGAGTGCCAACGTGAAGCCGGAGGCAGAATACTTCGTCTTTATATCGACAAACCCGGTGGTGTGACCTTGGATGATTGTATACATATCAGTCGTCAATCGAGTGACATGTTAGATGTATATCTCGAAGACACGGGGCCGTTCAACCTGGAAGTCTCATCGCCGGGACAGAATCGACCGCTGGGGAAAAAACGCGACTTTGATAGATTCAAAGGAAACCGGGTAAATATTAGAACCACTTCGTCTGCTGGCGGTAAAAAGAAAATCAATGGTGTTCTGCTGGGCATATCAGAAGATGTGGTAAAAGTTTCAATCGATGATCAAATAGTGGCTATTCCGTATCATGAAATTGTAACAGCCAGGCTTGCAGATAATATCCCTAAATAAACGTATTGGAACTTTTAAACTTAATGAAAATATAAAACATTTTATGGGGCTTAAACGCTTGATTCGAATATGGAATAATGGAATTGTGGAATACTGGAAGGCTGGTTTTAAAAAAGGATATTATCCATTTTTAATTTTATCGTCAGCACAAACTTTCTCATTAACCCATCATTGTATTATCCCGGAACCCATTATTCCAATATTCCAGCATTCCAGCATTCCAATTGGGGCGAAGCCTCTAACTTGATAATAGTGGAGAAAACGGATGTTTATATCAGACATAAAGCGCGTCGTCGAACAGGTGAGTCGAGACAAGGGCATTAACCGTGAGATTTTAATCAAAGCTCTTGAGGAGGCTTTAGTATCTGCTGCGAGGAAAAAATTTGGGAGCAACGTCGATATTGAAGTTCGATACAATGAATCGACCGGCGAAATAGAGGTCTTCCAGTTTAAAGATGTTGCCGAAGTCATTACAGAACCTGACCTGCAAATCAGCATTGAAGAGGGACGAAAGCTGGATCCGGAATGTGAAGTCGGCGATAGCCTCGGGACAAAAATGGACACTTCCACTTTCGGTCGCATCGCTGCTCAGTCTGCCAAGCAGGTCATTATACAAAAAATGAAAGATGCTGAAAGAGATGCCGTCTATTCCAGCTTTATTGACCGAAAGGGTGAAATCATCAACGGAATCGTTCAGCGTTTTGATCGGAACGATATTATTGTTAATCTCGGACATACAGAAGGAATCCTTCCGGCTCGAGAACAGATCCCAAAGGAATCCTACCGTCGTGGCGATCGCATCAGAGCATACATTATCGATGTCCTTTACGACACACGCGGTCCGCAGATTGTTCTTTCCAGAACGCATCCTGATTTTTTAATCGCCCTTTTTAAAACAGAGGTGCCGGAAATAAACGAGGGGATCGTCACATTATCGGAGCCACACGTGAACCCGGCGTACGGGCAAAATTTGCAGTAACTTCAAATGATTCTGATATAGATCCCGTTGGCGCTTGCGTCGGAATGAAAGGCAGCCGCGTACAAAACGTTGTACAGGAACTCAGAGGTGAAAAAATAGATATTATTCCATATCATATTGATCCGGCAAGATTTGTGTGCAATGCACTTGCGCCTGCGGAAATTTCAAGAGTTATTATAGACGAAGAGGATCGTTCCATGGAAGTTATTGTTCCTGATGAATTTCTTTCAATAGCCATCGGGAAAAAAGGACAGAATGTACGACTGGCTTCAAAGTTGACCAAATGGCACCTTGATGTCATCAGTGAAACACGATACAGCGAAGCCATGCAGGACGGATATGATTCTCTTGTATCACTGTCGGATGTTGGGATCAGTCTGGCGGATGCATTGTATGAAAAAGGCTTTTTCTCTGCATATGAACTTAGCAAAGCCTCTGTAGAAGATCTAATTCAAATAAGAGATATTACTGAAGAAAAAGCCATCCAACTTATTGAGGATGCAAAGGAGTATATATTAAGCAAGGATCAAGCCGATGAAACATCCAAAGAAGCTTTTCTGGAAGAAAGCGATGATGACAATGATGTTTCAGATGTATCGGATTCTCCCAAAGCCTCTGAAGACCAACCCGGTAGCGATGAGGATGTGGCCAAGCAAACGATATTATCGGACGATAAAGCAACAGATTCTGCTGAATAACAAAATAATCATCTGGACAAAGACATCGTAAGACAAAAATAAATAACGTCGAATAAAGAAAAAAACTCTGTTTGAAGATGACAACCCAATTAATGTCAGGAAATAGAAAACCAACACATACAACAGGCTACAAATAAATTACTTTAGGGGGGATTGGATGGCAAAGATCAGAATATATGAGCTTGCCAGGGATCTTAACATGACCAATAAAATGCTTCTTGAAAAAATACGGAATATGGATATTGACGCAAAAAGCCATATGAGTTCTCTGGATGATGACACTTTAGCCCGTATTAGAGGAAAGATTCTTGGTTCGCCAGCAAAAGAAATTGAGGAAACGCGTATAAAGCCGACACTGATCAGAAGGCGTAAAAAACGTGTCCGACAGAAACCGGTTGAAATTGAAACAAGTGCTGAACCGGAATTGCGTCCCGAAAAGATAGAAGTTGAGGATCAGATATCTGAAAAAATTCTTGAAGACAAAGAACTGCCCCCTGAAAAAGAAACCAAAGAGCCTGAAAAGAAAGAAATCGCTGAAATAGTGGCTGAAGAAACAGCAGGTATTGAAAAAGAAAGTGCTAAAAAAATCGAAGCTCCTGATGAAATTATTGCAAAATCCGAAGTTCCCAAAGAAAAACCTGAAGCCGAAAAGCCGGTCATAAAAATACTTGAAAAACCCGCTGCTCTGAAGAAATTCAAACCCAAAAAAGTCACCAAAAAACGTAAAAAAGATACGCCGGCAAAGATAATAAAACTGCCTGTAACACCTCCCCCCAAGGAAAAAGAGCCCGAGATCGAAAAAGACCTTGTTTCC